>CAJJCQ010000026.1 GCA_905182725.1 uncultured Candidatus Poseidoniales archaeon | reverse complement strand
GTATTGTTTCTTAGATCAGTATTTCCACCTGTGTTATTGCCGGTGGTCATGTACTCAAGATTGTAATTGGTGTAGTCATAATAGGTCACGTGCAGGTGATCATTGGAATCAATCGCTAATGAAGAATGCGAGCCGACGATATCTGTGCTGTCGATTGAGACCGGCGTGCTCCAAGAAGAGCCATCATAGGTCATGTACTCAAGATTGCCATTGGTGTTGTCAAGATAGGTCACGTGCAAGTTATCACTGGAATCAATCGCTAATGAGGAATCATAGCCGACGCTATCTGTGCTGTCGAGTGAGATAGGTGTGCTCCAAGAAGAGCCATCATGGGTCATGTACTCAAGATTGTCATTGGAGGAGTCATAATAGGTCACGTGCAGGTTATCATTGGAATCAATCGCTAATGAGGATTCCCAGCCGACGTTATCTGTGCTGTCGAGGGTATCGGGTGACATCCAGTAGTCATTGGCGACGACAAAAGATGTATCTTCATTGGATTCATTCAAATTCGCAGAAGTTGAAGCATCGTTCTCAACGGCCATTCCACCAAGGGCAGAGAGGGTCAACAGCAGGCAAACAAGTAAACTTCCAGCAGCTAAAGCAGTTCGGTTCATACCAGCAGGTGAGGCATACAGCACTTGAACGCTTTCTTTGAAAAAGAGGTAGGAATAAACTCTTTCAACGTTTGAACTCATCAAAATTGAAGCCGTCATCTTCATCGTCTTCATTCCAATCAACCGCGCCAGGTTGGGCAAGGTTCGGGTGTAACATCATTTGCAACATGGGCCAGAGGCGTAGGAAAGACGGAGACGCCTCCCACATCAGTTGGATCATTGGATGTTCACTCATCGGGATTCCACCTTCACCCGGTGGTGGTAAATCTGCGGGAAGTAGGCGCAGTTCGACAATCAAATCTTGTAATGCAGTGCGTTCATCTTCATCAGCCATCTCAAGTTCTTCACAGGTCTCCAGGGTTAACTCAAGCAGGTCGGCCAATTCATCAGGATTCATTGGACCAGTTTCCGTTTCTCGAACATCGATGGGGCCAAACGAAACTGGACCTAAATCGGTCGAAAACATCTCATCACCTTGGCGCTCAACTTTCATCAAGTGTTGTCCTGCAGTGTTGCCAAGTGGTGCAAGTGCAAATCCACCGTCAACGACTCGAGAAGCAAGCCACTCGGGCAACTCACGGATTTGTCCAGTGACTAAAACTCGATTGAGCTCTCCAGGGAATGCTACCGGTGCAACTTCAACAGCCTCCAAGACTCTTGATTCGACGGTTGGCCAATGTGTTAAACGAGCTTGAACATGTTCAACAGCAAGTTGAGACGGGTCGAGCAGACGAACTCGACCGTGTTCACCGACGATCATGGCGATAAGTGCTGCGATATAGCCACCTTTTGCGCCAAGTATGACCACTTCTTGCCCATCTGATAATTCCAGATGGTGGAGTAAGGTTGCAATCATGTGCGGCGCTGAGATCGTTTTGAGGCCACCTTGTTCAGTTTCGAGGAAAGGAATAGGGCGGTCGGCAAAAAACGGCTCAACATCGTAATCGGTAAAATCAGCAATGTCAACCTCAAGCATGGCTTTTTTGACATGTTCAGGAACTTCAATTCCGCCTTTTTCGAGGCGCCGTAGAAGGGCTTCCATGTCGGTCATCAAGACTGGAAAACCGCCGGCCAATGTAAAGTATGGCCCTTCGCTTTCTCAAACCCCAGCAAAATGAGACTCAATGCATTTCTAACCATGCAAAGAACGAAACGATTGGAAGAAGAATCAAGATGGCACGATTGATTTTTCTTTGCTGGTCAACGTATTTTACGGTAGGTTCAGGTGAGACTTCAATCGCTTTAGCACTTCTCGACCGGCGAGCAAGGCTCACCTTCTGTTCAATCTGCGAGAGGACTTCGTTTCGCAATTCTGGTTGGCGACTGTTGGTGATGCCTTGTCCAACGATGAATTTAACCGAATATTGTTCGGCTAAAACCAATCCTGCTTGAACCACTCCGGTCGTGTTTGTCAAATTGTGCATGTCGATTCGGATTGACATGCCGTCGCTTTTGACATGGCTCAAGACGCGCCATTTTCCTTGCCCTTCATTGAATCGATGCAACAGTTCTCGAGCGTGAACAAGAGGTTGTTGACCAAGAAACACTGGCCGTATTCGTCTTGCCAGAAACGGTCCAAGCAAAATAGCGCCAAACATTGGCGGTATACACATCAAAGTGACCAGTCTTTTGAGGGCATCAGGGTCGGTTAATATTGAGATAACTGCTAAACTGAATCCAAGGTATAATCCCAAAAACGCCCCTGCTTGGAGACCGGTCATAAGACCAACCGGTTCTCCTTCATTGAGGCTCATAACACCTCTAGGCGGTCTTCGCACATCAATACTCGCCTTTGTCCGAGCGAAACTTCATCAATTGGCTTATACAGCACCGGTTATGGAGAAGAACGGCTTGCTCGACCGGCGTCGTGAGCGTAAAGTTGGACTTTGGGTATTCGGAGTCAGTGCTTTTTTCTTTGTATCATTCTTCCTCGCACCATTGCTCTTGCCGACGGGGAGTGTGCCAGAACTCGGCGCTCGAGCCAACGCTTTTGATTATGCCACTGTAGACGGTGCCTTCTCCAGCGGCAACACTCCAGCCTCATTGACACACGTGCATGAAGATGGAACAATACATGTTCATGAGCCGTTTGCTTGGACGGAACTTGATCCATACACCGGTTTTATCTACATGTTTGGCGATTTGAATTGCCATAACAAACACGAGAGGTCATTGGAAATCAATGGTAACCAAATGCCGGTATGCACCCGTGACCTTGGAATCTTCTTCGGTCTTGCCATCGGAGGTTTAGTGTTCTCTCGCTACGGCTATAACCGTTGGACCATCAAGGATTCATGCCTTTCTTTGCTGCCTGACAGATGGCTTGAGAAAATCTATAGAGCAAATCGTAGAACGACGGCTTGGATTGGAATGGGTGCAGTTCTTTGCGTTCCTCTACTGATTGATGGATTCACTCAACTCCTCACAGGATATGAATCAAATAATCTTACTCGACCTCTCACCGGTGCGCCCTTTGGAATCGGCATTGCCATACTGACTGCTGCTGCTTACTCAGCACGACCACACTTCTTTGAAAATGCCAGCATGGTGAAGTTACCGGCAAATGCTCAATTTGAACTTCAAAAGAAAGAAGAAGAAGAGTGATCAGTCTTTGGGTGGTGGAGTTTCCCACCACGCAAGTAATTCTTCAACTGAAGATGGAACTGGACACATTTCATGACCACTGCTCAACATCTCAAGACGCTTACAAATGTAGTCAATCGATTTGCGAATCAAAGGTCGAGGTGGTCTTCCATCGACAGGAATCAAAATTGAACGCAAGGCATCATTCCATTCCGCTTCGGGATTTGCTCGACGCCATGAGGCGATTTGTGTTCGGAGTGGCCACATGGCGAGAGCTAAGCGCCCGTAACCCAGACGACTGTCTCTGAGTTTGAACACTTGAGCCTCTGCAAAAGGAACATGGGATTGCTGTTTGTGAATCCATCGAGTCTTTTCAAGCCACTTGACGAGTCGTTGAGTGTGCCGCTGCGTTACCATTCGATGCGGTCCAAACGCTTTGTGGAGACGTGGGACTTCACTTGAACCGACAATTAAGGATAAGGTTCCTAACACCGACCAACATGAATGGGAATGAGGCGTAGCAGGAACATCATTTGCACCTGCAGTTTCCGAATCCCATTTTGATTCAGCGTACGCCATCCATTCAGCAGGAGAACGGCCAGACAGCCAACCAATGTGGATAGCAGTTCGCTCTTGAGGTGCTCCAGGTAGGCGCCGTTGTTTTTTGACATCTGCAACTAAAGTTCGAAGTAAATACCGGTCGACTTCATCGGCGACCACGTTCAAAGGTGCAGGTTTACGATTGAAGAAAGCACGAAGTTCGGCACGAAGTTTCTTCTTGAGTTCATCGAGGCCACCCTCGTTCAAAATTGGTCCAACAACGCAGCACTTGTCAAAAGGTGCAGGTGCTTTGACCCCACCCGAGAGTAATTCTGTGAACCCTTTTCGAATTGTTCGCTGGATTTCTGCAGTTTCGAAATATTCTTGCTTTTCACTGTTCATTCGTAATGTACCCGATTGAATACGCTTCATTGCCTTATCAGGGTCGCAGTCAATCCATAATACCAAATCTGGAATCATGGCAGCAGCGTTCATTTTGGCAACATGCTCGACTCCAAGTTGGCCAACGATTCCTTGGTAAATCAACGATGAATGGATATTTCGATCTGAGATGACAACATGTCCCTGTTGTAACAAAGGTCGGATCCAAGTGTGAGAATGGTCGAGTCGGTCTGCGGCAAAAAGCCCTGCTTCTTCGAGCGGTGTTTTATTACCCAATTTGACAGAAGTAAGTGCTAACTTACCAAGTTCACTGTGGCGCCTTGGCTCGTGTGTAGCATGTACTTCCGGAAACGGATACTCTGCCGCTAATTCGAGCAAGATGCGTGCGGCTTCTCCCTTGCCAGAGCCGTCACCGCCCTCAACTGTGATGAGGTACATTCAATCACCGCCAATATCATCGAATTGGTTTTTTGAAATACTCAGGATAATCATTCCAACAAGAATCATGAAAGGTCCAAAAACGATTAAACCCCGGCTGAATAAAGCGATTCCCGCTAAAAATTGTGTTCTTCGATAGTGTTTTGCTCGACGGACTTCAACTGCCGCTTGGAAACCAACAAAGGCGGTTATAACTGTAAATATACCGACGACCGTCGAAAGAGCCACAGCCGATTCAAGGGTCCATCCATCATCTTCAGTTATTCCTTCCTCGATCCGCAATCCTTCTCCAGCAGTCATCGTTATCGGTTTAATTCCTGCTTCTTCAGGTATGAAGTCACGTTCGACTGTGGTGTAACCTTCCGCCTCAACATGGAGTGTCATAGCTGTGCTCAATATGTTTTCAAATCTGAATCGCCCTTCATCATTCGTAACCATCTCTGCGAGGACCTCATCCGTGTCGATGTTGAGGAGTTGAATCGTGACATTTGCGACACCGTTTCCATTCCCTCCACCTTCAAGTGCAATTCCTGAAACATCCACTCTATCGGCTCTTTCAAACAAAGATGAACCCAATAAATCATCAGGATTGCCGTTGAGAATTAAGGCGCCAGAGGCCATGCCGAGGATACTGCCAATCAGTATCAGAGAGGCGGCAAGAATGAGGAGTCTTGATTTGTCGGATTGGTCGAGTTCATCGACTTTGGCTTGAAAACGAAAGGTTGCTTCTTCAACCGCTCGATCAAGTTCGTGCGCTTCAACGACTAATTCCTCTTCTGCAACCTGTTGACGGGTTGTTTTTGCCGTTTCAGAAGCCTCAAGTTTGGCCTGAACTCTGGCGCGAAGGGCTACGAGCCGTTCATCCATGTCGTCATCATCCATTCTTCGCACCTCCGCTTATTCGAGGTCACCGCATGCGCGGATAATACCCTTCCCTTCAATTGGCGCGCAGATTTGGTCAGGAATTCTTACGGATATTCCACACCAGGAAGCCCACTAAAAGGAGTAACAGCCCGATGGAGGAAAGAGCAAGCGCTGTGAGGAGTGGATGAGTTACAATGGTTCGAGCCTCAATATCTTTTGAAGTTTCATTTGACGGGTTTTCTTGCTGGTCTGCGGGTTCTGTACTTTCTTCTTGTGTGGCATTGGTCATGAGCCATGCACCACTTCTCAAGCCCAGTTCGACCATACGGCCTACAGTTCCAAGTGATTCTGCACTTACTTTGTCGGGAGTGTCATCATGTGTGTGCCAATACCCTTTGAAGGGTTCAGCATTTGGTCCATAGCGGATATCGATGAGATCGATGGCGGGAATCCCGATGTTAAGGGCTGGGACATGGTCATCATAGACGCCAATTGAAGTGTTTTGGTCGAAAATCTTGACGCCCATTGCTCCATTACAATCGGTTTTGTTTTCAACCATCCCGAGTGCTTCAGCAAGTGGAGGAATGGTGCTCCATAACGTTCCATTGCCTGGCCAAATATGCGTTAATTGCAAGTCTGCATCTCCAATCATGTCTAAGACAATGAAGGCCGCTGTGCGATTGATTTCTTGCTGAGTTTGATCTTCTGCCCATTTCTCTGCACCAAAGAATCGGTGAGGTGTGTAATTCTGGTCTTCTGCATCGGTCCACAGCAATTCAACACCGTATTCGAGGTTCATTGGGGGTATGATTCGTGCAAGTTCAAGCAGAGCAGCCGCTCCACTTGCACCATCGTTGGCGCCGATGATTGGCTCATTGGTCCGATTCTCATCGCTGTCCCGTTCCGCAACATTTCGAGTATCATAGTGAGCAACTAAGACGATTCGTGGAGTGTTGTTATCGGCTCCTACAGGTTCCAAAACGGCTTCAATATTCGTGAAGGTCAGGTTATCAACCGTGTATTCATGCATACTCACATCCCATTGAGTTAAATTTTCATCAACGGAATTTCGGAATGCTTCAGAAGCATTCGTTCCTGGAACTCGCGGCCCTAAACTCGTTTGCCAGTGCACAGATTCGTTGGCCAAGGTGCCGTTGAACTCAAGTTGCTCGACATATTCACAGATTTGAACGG
>CAJJCQ010000025.1 GCA_905182725.1 uncultured Candidatus Poseidoniales archaeon | reverse complement strand
TTCATCACACCAAGCAAGTGATTGTGAATACAATGTAAATGGAATGTATTTTGATACAGATGGTCCCACAATGTTCGATGGATATTCATCTGACCATCCATTCATGGCCGATGGACCTTGGATTTGGATCGGCTTTTTTGCTGTAGCATCTTTGTTATCACTCGGTCTTTTGGGCAGAGGCTATCGACAAATACGTTCGCTTGAATTACAATTCAATAAAAGGAAAGCCGAAACTGCCCTTATACCAATGCTCGCTCTCGACCCGCAATGCGTTTCAGAAGGTCGAGTTGATTTACCTGTGCCGATTGAACCCCTTTACCCAACCATTGTAGAGCAATTTACATCTCCATTACTCTTGTTTACCTCTGTTTTAGTGACTTTGGGGACACTGGCTGCTGTTGCGTATGAATTATTTGATGGTGGTTTCAAAGATACGTATAAAATATCCACTGACTTATTTGATTTACCAATTTTTTACGAATATGTCTTAACTGCTCTCTTGGCGTACTATGCATTCATGGTTGTCTATGTTTGTTACTCCCTCTTCCCATATTTTGATCGTCCAATCTTCGATGAATCCAGCTCCCTTCTCACATCCCAAATAACCGGTGTTGCTTCGGTTGAAAAGCAAGATTCCGAGGATAGACCAGTCATTGAATCTGATGAACCAGCTCGAATGGATGCTGTGATTCAAATCTTAGAGATGGAAATGCAGCGAGCACGCCAAGAAACTCAACGTCTGAAAGGTGAACTTGTTGAAGCCAACAAAAAAGTGGTGGTCTTGAACACTGAACTCGAAGACAAGTCCTCAGAACTTGAAGATATGAAAGTGGTGAAGGAGAATCTTGAGTCGGTCTTTGAAGAACAATCTCAAAGCGATGGAAAAACACTCACTATGACTGATTCGGTCTTGGTTGGTGATGCATTGTTCGGTTCAACGAAGATAGACCAACAAATAGTTAACGATCCATTAGCCATTGCTCGAGCAGCCATTGAAGCCTATCAACAAGGAAAGAAAGACGCCGAAAAGTGATCAGTCATTCCACTTTCCTAAAGCATCTCGAAGTGCAGGTTCGAGCGTTTGGTATTGGAACTCATAGCCACTTTCCAAGAGTCGGTTTGGCAGTACTTTGGCACTATCTGTAGCGAGTGTCACACCCATCTTACCAAGTAAAAACCAGATTCCGATTGGAGGGACTGGGATGAATGAAGGTCTCCACAAGACTTTTCCTAAGACTTTAGCAAATGTCTTTTGACGAAGAGGATTCGGTGAACTGAAATTATAGATTCCATCGCATTCCTTTGTCATCATAACATAGTCAATGCCGTAGACTTGGTCGTCCATTGCCATCCACGAATACCATTGCTTACCCCATCCGATTGGGCCACCTGCGCCAAGTTGTGCCGGTAAGAGCATTTTTTGCAGTGCTCCACCGGTTGCGTCGAGGACAAGACCGGTGCGGCAATGAATGGTGCGAATTCCAGCATCTCGGGCTGGTTGAGCAGCTCGTTCCCATGCATCACAAATCTCTGGTAGGAACCCTTCACCTCGTTCCGATTCTTCAGTGAGTTCTTCATCTCCACGATTTCCATAGAATCCAATGGCGCTTGAAACGATAAAGACTTCAGGTTTCTTTTCGAGTTGAGCAATTGTTTTGGCAAGAAGTTCAGTACTTTGTGTACGGCTGTCTTCGAGAAGTTTCATTCGCTTTTGTGTCCATCGCTTATCGCCAATTCCGGCTCCACCCAGATGAATCACTGCGTCAAAACCTTCCAGGTCTTTGGGATTAATTTGCCCTTCACTCGGCTTCCATTGAATTTGATTTTTACCAGGGTCATTTCTGACCAATCGCCATACTTCATGACCGGCGGTATCGAAAAAGGCAATCAATTGACGTCCAATAAGGCCAGATGAACCTGCAATAAGAATTCGCTTTCGGTCCATATGCGCAAAGTCTTGGTAACGTTTTGTGTCCTTTTCCAAACGGATTTGTCGTGCTCGAAACATTCGCTTCAATCGGCGTTTAATGCTGCCTCCGCCAAAGATACGGCCAAGAACTCCCATTGGGAGTGTGTATTGGACATTATCCTCTACACGACATGCTCCATCTTCTGTTTCAACAAAGGAGTGAACATGATGCCATGTCTTGAACGGTCCACTGATCATTGTATCCTCAAAGGCATGAGGTGGATTATAGCCTGAATGCTCAGCAATCCATTTCATTTTAATGGGCCCAAGAGGGATTTGGAATGTTAAACGCGAGCCGTTTTCTAAGGATGAGAGTTCTCCTACTTGTTCGGCCTTCTCCCAAGGTGGCATCAATCGTCGAAAAGCGCCCTTGCGCTCATGCCAATCAAATGTATCTTCAACATTGGTTACAACTTGTGTCGTGTGCTTATATTCCATTTGTTCACCTCAGTAGCGAAATTCTTGCAAGTAGGGTTTGAGATCAAACTTGCGTCGTGTATTGGCAGAAGACATGTAGCGAATTTTTCCAAAAATCGCTCGTTCGGGCCCCCATGCTCGGTCGTGGCGTCCAAGAACCCAGAAAATACCGGTATAGGAATTGGGGTCTCGTCCATCAAGTGCGAAACTGTCATTGAGTTGAATCATCCATTCTGCTGCAATTTGTGGAGAAGGAGCCCATTCTAGAATCCGCTTCCCCCAAAGCATTCTCAAGTAGTTGTGAATAATACCATCGCGTATCAATTGACGCTGGGCGGCATTCCAAATTTCATCATGCGTATCGGCCTCTTTGATTTGATCGAAGGTGTATTGCATACGTTCATCACTTGCATGCTCCAGAAGAGTTGTTTGTGCCCAATTGGGGAGTGATTCATATGAGTCATGCTCAGGAATATGGTGGGCATTGTTGAACCCAAGTTCCCGCCATGTGATTATTTGGTCGAGAAAACCTTCGACCGCTCGGTCGAGATTCCACCATCCTTCGCGGGAACCCTTTCGTGGCATTTGAATGGTTTCAGGGTCCCATCCGTTTGATTGAAGTATTTCTTGAACGATTTCGATGGTTGAGATATGTCCGAAATGGAGCCAAGGGGAAAGACCACTTGTTGCAGGATTACTGACGGCATTCCGGTCATCTGCATATCTGTGCAAACGGTTTGACAGGAACTCATGCAACATTCGAACAGCGGTACTACGTCCACCTTGTGACTGCGATACAGCAGGAATTGAATGATCAATATTTATTGTCGATAATGCTTCACGCCCAGAACTACCGTTTTCTCCGACCCGCCACAGCCATTCAAATGGAGTAACTTTGATATCCCAGTCGGACGATAATTGTTCAAAGAGTTCGTCTTTCATCGATAAATCCTCGTCTTTTGGAATTGGATGGAATTGCGGCCATGTCTCCATGCATTCAACGAAGCGCAGATGGACAAATCGACGAAATCCATGAGCAGTTGGGTAGGCACGGTCAGTCCAACTCATTGGAAATACTCCATTTGAATCCACCGCTACCATCCGACGGTTGGTTGAGCGACTGGCATTCCGGACTGCTTTCAAGGGATAATAGGTCGGGAAATCATCGGTGATAATCATAACAGCCTCTTGCGAGAGTTCGTGCAGTTTCCCTTTATGGCCACTCAAAGGAGTTTCAACCCATGGAATATAACGGATGTTATTTTCTTCGAATATACGAATGTTTTCGAGCATACCTTGAACCATAAAGGTACAAATTCGATCGTTTGAGAATTTGTGACTTGTAGAAATCTCTTCTAAAACGAGTAAAGGGACATTGTGTTGAACTGCCATCTCAGCCGCATATTCGAGTGCAGCATTACAGTTGAATCGACGGTTGGCAATCATCCAGTAGAGGATGTATTTCCCATCAGAATTCAATGGGTTTTGGTTACAGGAACGAACACGATCTACCATCCTTGGATTCATGCTTCCCCGCCCCATGTTTTTGAAACCGTGTGCAACATGTAAGGATGACCTTGTTGATGTTCGAAATCGATTGTTTGAAGAGATTGATTGGAATTAACAGCAGACACCGCCATAGAGCGCATTGCCTCACTGATCCAATTCAACTCTCCGAATTCATCAGCGTGAACATAGCGAGTCTCCAACACTTCTTCACCAGGTATGGGTTTTTGGTCACCAGGCAATTCGACAAGGTAAGCAATAAATATTGCAGGGATTTCTTTTATTAACCGTTCTCGAACTGCTTGGACGCCAATAATTCTTCCATCGACTGTGCATTCTTCTGAAAGTTCTCTTAGAGCAGCATGGCTCGGTAATTCATCTTGATTAACATAGCCTTTTGGAAGCCCCCAACAGCCCTTGTAGCGGCCGTGAGCTTCTTTGACCAGTAGAATGCTGCGAGCTTTGCGAACAATTGCCGCAACTCCAACATCACATTCTATGGTGTGCATGTTTCCCGAGTTGAAGATTGGATTTATAAAGAAGTGTTTCTGAAAGTTTAAGGTTTGATACATTGCTTTATATCCCAACTGCAGAATCTGTCAACATGAAGCAATTTGACATCCTTGCACAGAACATTCAATCGGATGCCGTGTTGCCAACAGAACACGGAAATTTCCGTATTCGAGTTTTTGTAGATTCTCAAGGGGCAGAGCATGCCCTTCTCTCAATTGGGCTTACTGAACTCACGAAAGCTCCACTCATCCGTATACATTCAGAATGTCTTACAGGCGATGCATTTGGCTCTCTCAAGTGTGATTGTGGACCTCAACTTCAAGCATCCATGGCTCGTATCCAGGAAGAAGGATGTGGGGCAATTCTCTACATGCGTCAAGAAGGACGTGGAATTGGCCTTGAACAAAAAATACGTGCTTACGCATTACAAGATCGTGGATTAGATACGCTCGATGCGAATCTTGCTCTCAATTTGCCGGCAGATGCGAGGGAATACGACTTTAGTGCTTTTATGCTGAAGAAGGTCGGAGTTGAAAACGTACGTCTCATGACAAACAACCCACTCAAAGTGGAAGGTCTTCGCTCGAATGGGATTACAGTCGAAGAACGTCTCCCACACATCACCGGCCGCTGCCAAACAAACAGCCACTATCTCTCTACAAAAGCAAAGAGAATGGGGCATTTAATTCCAGACAGAGCATAGTATCAATTTACATGCAATATCATCGAGGAGTATGTATGGGGAGTAAACTCGTAGATGAGAAAGCACCAAACTTTACCTTGATGTCTTCAACTGACGAAACAGTTTCACTCGCAGATTATGACGGCAAATGGAAAGTTTTGTTTTTCTATGCAAAAGACGGTTCACCTACTTGCAAGCGCGGCTGTCTTACTTTCAAGGAACAGTATGATCTGTTCCAGTCACTCACTCCACCCGTCGAAATTATCGGTATTAGTCAAGATTCACTTGAAGACCATCGCCGATTCAAATCTCAACATGCCCTTCCTTTTTCACTCTTGAGCGATCCTGAACGTGAAGTTGCCAACGCCTATGGTGTGCAACTTCATCTTGGAATATTCCCTACAAAATCTTCATTCCTCATCGGGCCAGACCGAACGGTTCACTATTGCTATGATTGGCTGTTCCGCCCACGACGGCACGTCGCTCGAATTCTCGATGCATTCAGTGCACTTTCATCTGGAGGGAAAATTGAATGAATTGGGCAGAACTGTTCCAAGATGCAGGACTTTCTGAACGTGAAGCACGCTCAGTTGAAATCCTTTCATCCTCTAAAGAACTCAAGGCCAGCGAATTGGCAAA
>CAJJCQ010000024.1 GCA_905182725.1 uncultured Candidatus Poseidoniales archaeon | reverse complement strand
GGCGAACACAAAGGATGTCGTTATCAAGAGTGCAGCAAATGTTGAATTTGTTGAAGGAACAGTTAGTACCTCCTCTGTTGAAGTCACTGGTGCTGGTAAGTTTACTCGCATGCGTCAACTCGATGTTACATTGACTGCTGATGCTGCAGGTATTCCTGGTGCATCAGTCACTTTGCTCGATGCATCTGGAGCTTCTTCTGGAAATGGAGTTACTGACTCATCCGGTGTTGCTCAAGATCTCAAGTACGTTACTGCAACTGTTGATTCGAGTGGATTAACCACGCCTTCGTTGGCTGGCTATGAAGTCATGACTGTTGCTAAGGTTGAATATTACTACAATACATCCTCAGATAACGTGGCTGATTTCCGATATGCAAAGCAAGCAGTTTCCATTGCCGACACATCAGGTAACGCAGTTACTGTTCCATTGACTACGAAAGTCACCGAACGTGTTTGCTGGTATTCTTCGAGTACTGCATACACTACAGTCGCACCATGTATTTCTTCGTTCTCCTCTTCTGGAAGTCGAAGTCTCAGTGACGGCGACGGTGGTACAGTCACAGAGTATGGATACTTTGGCGGTTTGACAGCAAGTCAATCCAACAAGGTCATCATGCTTGACGTACCTTACTTGTATCTGAAGAGTAACGTGGATTACAACTTCAATGGATCGACTCTCTTGTCGACCGGAGCATATGATTTCTACAATACTCAACGCTGGTACAGCAGCTACCCATACGGAGCTGGTGTTACTATGAACGACGCAGCAGTCTATGGTGTTGCATCTGACAGTACGGATGGTTCAATGTATGGTGTTGAGATTGGATACTACGGTTCTCCAATTGTTAACTTCAAAGCAAACAATACTGTATTCTCGAACATTGCAAAGATTGAGATGTCTCACGGATACAAGTATTATACCAACTATATCTGGGAAATTGAAGAAGTATCAATTACGAACTCTTCTATCTCTCACTTCCAAGGATATGAAGAACTCAACAATGCTATCCTTGTGAGTGATATTTGTATGATGCTTCGTGGCGGTGACGGTGCAGTTGTTTCTGGTAACACATTCAACAACTGTGGCGTTGGTGTAATGCTCGATCGTTCACCATACTACCGCTACCACACTGCGGATGATTATGGTGCAGACAACGCAACCATTTCCAACAACGTGTTCAACGATGGTGGAGAAATTGCAGATATCTGGCTCTATACCAATGGTTTCTCCGATAATGCGGTTATTTCCGACAACGTGATCAACAATGGTTACGCTGCCGCTGCTGCAATCGCTGTCTACAATGGTGCCCACACTGGGACTACCATTTCAGGCAACACCATTAACGCTGCAACTGATGGAATCATGATGCTCTCTGGTGTGGACTACCACATCACTGACAACACCATCAATGGCGCTGGCGATTCTGTTTATGCTGGAATTACAACATCACTTGGTTACGGTGACATCGATAACAATACACTCATCGACACAGATGGTGGATTGATTGTCGCAAACCCAATCTCGATTCCTGCACCTACAACCTCACTTTGTAGCATTGCAAGTAACTCGTACCGAACTGGACCTGTGAACTGTAATGTAGCACTCGCTGCTGGTAAGACAATGTCTGTTAACATTGAAACAGACTCTTGGGGCTATGAAGCAAGTATCGATATCGTAAAGCCTGATGGAACAACTGACAGTTGGTCTACCTATTCGTTTGGTAGTAACACTGCTTACACGCCTCTTGTAACCTATACCGATTCTGGTAACTATACACTGACTCTCCGAGACAGTTATGGTGACGGTGGAACCACTGTCTACATGGTTGAAGGTGGCTCCGCAGGCGGATACTCTGGACCAACAATTGCAGACAACAACATTTCGACATCAGCTGGACGAACTGCTCCTGGAGCAGTCGGTCTCGTGTATGAAGACTGTTCAAGTGTTCAAATCAACTCTGCTCGAAACGCTGTAACATTGTCTGACAATGCTATGGTTATCAGTGACTGTGATGTTGTTGATTCATCCTCTGTTCTTCAAGGACAGGGCGATTCAATGACTGTCGGTGTTGATGCTGATGATGTGAATTCCGATTCACTGACTCTCTCAGGAACGATCATTTCTGGATACGCAACTGGTGTTGAAAAGACCAGTGGTGCTCTTGTATTGACCGGAGATGCAGAAATTTCTGGTGATGACTACGGTGTCTATGTTGATGATGCCTCTGTTGTTGCAATCAATGCTGCAGTGAACGGTGGAACTCTTGGAACAGGGCTTCACGTCGTTGACAGTGATGATGTCTGGGTTTACCCAATGGACGCTTCAGGTCTCGTCGGTATGTACGTCGAAAACTCACCATTCCGTTGGGATGGTGGCACTTCGACTGCTGGTACAACTCTCCAAGTTGTTGAATCTCAAGGATCAGTTGAAAACATGACTTGGTCCACTTCAACCACTCAGATTGATGCTGGTAGTAACGCATACGTGACTTCGATTGGTAACACAATCGATGCTGCTAAGTTGGTCGTTGCAACCTCTGCAACCATCGATGAAGCAAACTTGTTCACCATGGACTCGACACACTTGACCTCTGCACCTTCTGATGAAGTTGCAATGTTGATTCAATCAACAGACGGTTCTCGAGCATCATATGTTTCAACCAGTTTCCAACCAGAGCTCATGAACGTTGATGGTTCAGATGCTGATTGGAACGGTGGTAACGCTCTCAACCCATCTGGCTATGCAATGCCTGGTGTCATGAGTGGAGACGGAACCAACGACATGATGGTGACATACATCGAAGGTGACGACCTCTACATCGGTTTGACCGGTGAAGATCTCGCAACAAGTGACGCATTGATTTACCTCAGCGTCGATGGCAGTGGAAGCAGCACCGGATACAATCTCGGTGGCGCTCACACATTGCCATTCCAAGCCAACTACGTGCTTTGGGCTGACAGTGATGCTTCAACTGGATATGCTTTGTACAGCTACGGTTTCCTCGGATGGGGTCCAACATCACTCAGTTCAGCGAGTGTTGATGTATCTTCTTCGAGCACTTTGACTGAAATTTCCATCCCATTCTCACGAATTGGTGGAACTCCAAGTCAGATTGACATTATTGCAATCGTTCAGGGAGAGACAACTGCTGCTGTCAGCACTGTCCACCCAACGCAAGCAATGAATGCATCGAACACTCTACAATCGTTCACTGAATACATGACCGTCGAGCTCACGCACGACGATCTTGCTGATGGTTCAATTGATGATGAAGTTCTTGTCTACCGCTCTTACAAGGGCTCCAACACTCCAAGTGTGGCAAAGAACTACGATGTTATGATCAAGACAGAAGCAGATTGTGCCTATGATTGGGCCGTCGCTACTGACTTGTCGCTTGCTACTAACATTGCAATCAACCTTGACATGGCTCGTGCTTGCCCTGAAATTCAGGCTACACTCGCTGACATCACTGTTACAGAAGACTCGGCTGCCTACACCTTCAGCCTCACGAACCTGGTTGACGATGTACAAGACCTTGAAGCAGATCTCACATGGACTTCTGCTGATGGTAACCTTGTCGCATTCGACAATGTTCTTGTTAATTGGAACCAAAATGGCCACACAGTGACCATCACTCCTTTGACGGACCAATTTGGTACCCTCGAATATGAGTTTGAAGTTACTGACAGTCACGGTTTGACCGACTCTCAGAACATCACCTTTGAAGTAACAAACGTGAACGATGCACCTACTATCTGTAACGTCGAAGAGAATGATTGCATGCCAATCTTCTCGGTTGACGATATCTTCAACAACATCTTGGCTGAAGGATTCGGAACACATACCAAGTCTCTTGGCAATGTTTCAAACGCTTCCAAGTCCTATATCCGAGACATGGCTAACGAGCAGTCACCTGACCGTCAAGTCTACGATTGGAGTGCATCTGTTGATTCAGCATGTGCTGCATTTGCTGTGGAAGTTGATGCTACGAACTCTCTTGTAATTACCGAGAACAGCTCAAACGAAAAGGGTGGTACTTGTACTGTTACAATGGAATTGTCTGACAACGGTAATGAGAACACTGCTGCAACACCATTCGATGTCGACTTCTCAGTCGCACCGGTGAACGATGCTCCAGTGATTACTTTGCAAGACGTCGATAGCCAGAACTTGTTGATGAATGGTGCTGGAGACCGTGCTACTGGAGAAGGGGAATACGTGACCATGACTGAAGACGATACCTCAGCCGATAACCTCACTTGGGATCTTCTACCTTTGATGAATGATATTGACCATGTTGTTCCAACAGACCTTACTTGGACTGTTGAACCAACCAGTCAGTGTGCTTACACCAACTACTTCACAACAGCAATCGTTGGCACAGATCTCGTGTTCACTTTGATTCCAGACGCAACCACAAACGGTTACGATTGGGAAGTTGATTACATGAACGACAACGGTGTTCACCAATTGCGACCAAGTGGCCAGACTTTCTGTGCCATCAACTTGATTCTCAAGGATACTGTTACTGCACCGTCCCATACGCCTAACTATGACGCAGCGCTTATGCCAATCGCTGATTACCAGCAAGGCCAAGATGATGTAATCATGTATGTCACTGTTGAACGTGTCTCAGAGAATGTCGCTGACTACTCTCTCGACACTGTCTCTGGTATTGACTTCAATGAGATCACGAACGTCATGACTGGTACCTTCATTCCAGTTACTGCGAACATTGACGCTGGTGGCGATGAAGGTCCTTACAACTACGACCACATGCTTGCAGTGACTTTCCACACGGATGGACACGGTGAAGAAGAGTTTACTCGCTACTACAACGTTCCAGCATACGGAACCAGTATCGATGTGAATGAGAATGTGTACATCACCAAGGATACAACCAAGATCGAAGTATCAATGGATGTTCTTACCTGTTTGAACGACCCATGTGACCTCACAGCACCTGCTAGTGAGCGTTTCCAAGTCGATGACCCACGGTCTCACCGTTCGAACAACGGTGGTTCTCAAGGATCAGACTGGTCGAACCCAGGACAATACGGACAGAATGCATCTCAGACCTCTGAACGCCGACCTATGCTTGAAGACAAGTACTGGTGTAACAACCGTCTTACAACACTCGATGTTGATACTGCTGAAGCAAACTCCAACTGGGGTAAGTGTAACGAATACGCTGCAGGATCTGGCTCGTTCGGTGCAACTGGACAAGCTCTACCTAACGTAGTGCGCACCATCGGTGCAAGTTCAGTGCCTTCGTTTGCTCCAAGTATTGTAGTGGTCAGTCTAACTGGTCTCTTCGTAAGCGCTCTAGCCTTCTCCAGCCGTCGTGCTGACGATGAAGAAGAAGTTACAGTGAGTCTTGAAGACAATGATATGGCAGTCAGCCCAGTTATTGCAACGATCTTGATGGTTGCAATCACCGTGGTTCTTTCTGGTGTAATCTATGTTTGGGCAAGTAGCCTGGCAGATACTGATGTCAAGGGTGTACCTCGAGTCACCTTTGACATTGAAGATATTGACAGCTTCGATGTTAACAATGGACACTGGCGAATCAACGTCCAGTCTGCTGAAACAGACTTGGCAACACAAGCAGTTGAAGTCCGTGTATTCTACGTGGACGGCAACGGTGATGCTCAGACGAAGACCTGGAATATGGCAGACACCAACGGCGTGTATGGCTTCAACCCAGCAAACAGTGACTCAATGGTCACCTTTGTTGACCAAGTCAACTCCGATGGCGACAATAAGGTTTCAACCTTCAACACCGGTGATACCATCTTCGTGCGAACACACGACACAGATGGAACACCTCTTGAAGATGTGACAATTACTCTATCCTACGCTCCTAATGTAGGTCAAGGTGCGCTTCTGCGCTCTTGGAGTGGTTTGTCATACGACCTTAGTGCTTGAGCTAAACGTATCTGATAAAACCGGATACATCGGGGAGGGGCATTTGCCCCTCCCCTTTGTCTCCCGCATCCCAGTGATGGGATGACTACCTCCTTGGAGGTAGAGGACCATACGATCGCAGGGGGTTTCCGTAAATGGGGCCCCCTGCCTTCGTCTTTTTTTTCTTTTTCTTCTGACTCTTCTACTTTCATTGAGCGAAGCCTTTCAAGGAGGGTGCTGTTCAGAGGAATGAGCGACATGGAGAAGAATCCCCCTCAAATTCCTAAAACGACCTGTGTCGTATTTGATTGCGATGGCGTATTGGTGAATGCCGTAAGTTCTTGGAGAACTCTCCACGATCACTTCGGCACTGATAACGCATTCAATCTCCAACGTTTCATTCGTGGCGAAATTACAGACGATGAATTCATGCGTTCAGATATTCGGATGTGGAAAGAGATTCAAGATCCGATTACTCGAGATGAATTATTTCGTGCTTTTTCTGGTGTGACGTTAATGGAAGGTGCAAGAGATGTTGTTGAGCAGCTTCAGGCAAACGGTGTCTTTGTTGCTATTGTGAGTGCAGGAGTTGACTTATTCGTTGCTTCAATCGCTTCCATGCTCAAAGTCGATGATTGGATTGCGAATGGTTTTGTGTTTAATGATGATGACACTCTTTCTGATGATGGGGTTTGTAGACTCCATGCAGTTGGTAAAGGTGAGGTCATACTTCGCTTGTTGAAAATGAATGGCCTTAATGCTAAGAATTGTGTATCAGTTGGAGATTCGGAAATGGATTTATCCATGCATGTTGATGGAAGCCGGTTTATTGGTTTCAACCCAACACGTGATTCTTCAATACAGGCTTTTGAATCAGCCGACATTGATGTGGTACACGGCAAAGATTTACGTGCCATCCTTCCGTATCTTAACTTGGAATAATCAGGCAAACGGAATTGCTGTTGTAGCATGGCTCTTGAGATTGACAATTGTCAGGATACATGGTTTTGGTTGGAATCCAAGCATTCGCTGGTATGATGTTTGATCTTGCCAAGTGCTTGAACAAATCAAGGTCGTTCCTTTGAAATCGACACATGCATGCCCGTGAACGTGTCCGGTAACAAAAATATCCGGAACTTCTCGTATGACTAAACCATCTTCAGGCTCCGGCGACAGTGGAGTTTTACCTCCCCATTGTGGGGCGAGGTGTCGACGTCGGAGCATTTGTCGCATTGCTTCGACAGGGTCTGCGTATGTTACGTTTCGAAGACCTGCTACGAAATCGTCGATTGATTTACCATGGTACGAGAGGAGTCGTACACCATGTAACGAGAAATCACACGGGTTCCCAACGAAGGTTGTTGTATTGTAGTCTTGTTGAATGTCTTTATCGAATGTTGGTTGAGGTTCTGCTGGTCGAACAGCGTCGTGGTTTCCTGGCAACATGATACATTCAACCCATTCGGGTAGTAATTCTAACAGTCGAGCAAATTCAGCATATTGGCCAAAAAGGTCTGGAATCGAAAGTTCACTGTCTTGTCCTGGATAAATTCCAACACCGTCAACGCAATCTCCTGATAATATGAGATACTTGATTGTCTTTGCAAGTGGGTCGGAGTGGAACCAACGAACCATCTTATGCCATTGTGCTTCCAAAAAGGTCTTCGAACCGACGTGAATATCGGATATGAACGCTACACTGATTCCGTGTTCTGCTGAAGCTTTTTTGTGACTTGCCTCCATTGGGAAATGAAGATCATCAACATAGAATAAATCTCCAGTCTGACTGAATGTCCCTGAAACACCAAGTACGTCATCAGGCATGAGTCCCGCTTCCAAAATTTGCTCTTGGGCTCTGTCTCGGTCATCACCTTTACGTTTGGTAAGGAGGCATGTAAGTTCTCCAGTTTCATCCTCTAATCTCCACATAAGGTGTCCATTCTTGGTATATCGAGGCTCATTGACTAATCCGATTGCAACTGCTTTATTTTCATAACCTTGATATCGACTACTTTCTGCATGAAGCCTTGAAATTTCTGTTGGAGTTCTCGGAAGTCGTGAATTCTGGATAATCATTTTTCGAATACTTTGCAAACGGTCTGTGAAGCATGCTGTAATGTCAGACATTTTCCCTTCTGTTATACTGTTTCCAGTGATGTCATAGTGAACCAAGATATCACTTGGCGCATCCGATGCATTTTCACTAAAATCAGCTGCATTCCAATCTGGTAAGTTATTTCGAAATTTCAAATCGAGGGGTTCCGGAGTTCCTATTGGGGCAATTGTTCTTCCTAACACAGGTGCTACTTCTTTGACAGGAGCCGCCACTGGTTGTTCGGAACTCATTGTGTTATGCTGATTCCAAATTACCAGCATCGACTCAAGAAGATCAGTGGTAAGAAAACCCTTGTGAAAACCAACTTCAGAAGCACAATTCAATACCCCTTCAAGATTCTCGAGTTCCAAGAGTTGAATTCGAACAGCTGATGTAGGGAGAAATCCACGTTGCCGCAAGAGTGCAGTCATCTCCTCCTCCGACGCACCCATGCATTGGAGGTGAGGCCTACGCTCCAAAAGCACACCGGTTTGAACGGTTCACTTTTTGAGTCGTTCAATCCCACTCAACTTCGTCATCAAGTGAGGTATCTCGAGTAGGTGGGGCACCCTCACCGTCCCACGCATCATCTTGCCAAGGTGCTGATTGGCGTGCAGCAGCTTCTCTTTCCGCACGTTCCAATTCAAATTGAGTCTTCTCCATTTCGAGTTCAGCCTTTTGACGTTCCATTTCTTTGCGATGCTCTTCAGCTTGGACCATGGCTTCATCCCATCGTTTGATGGTGGATAATAATGCAAAATGAACGAATCCAATTTTGTTTTCCGCACGGTTACCACCAATTTGAGTTGATTCCGCATTTGCCCAATTATTGGATGCAATTCCGACGTACACAAGCCCGACTTTCTTGTTGGTTCCATCGTTTTTTGGTCCTGCAATGCCGGTTATGGAAATCGCAATATCTGCGTTTGCATGCTTTAGTGCACCTTGTGCCATTTGAATCGCCACTTCTGCTGAAACAGCACCTTTCTTTTCAATTGATTTTGGTTGGACTTCCAATTCCTTGATCTTAGCATCATTCGAATAGGTAATCCATCCTTGATTAAACCAAGAAGATGCTCCGGCAATGTCAGTGAAAGCACTCGCGAGTAGCCCGCCCGTGCATGATTCAGCAACAGTGATTGTGTGGCCACCTTCTTTGATGCGCCGTACGAGACGAGCCGCAGCGGCTTGCACATCTTCATCCATTGTGTCCAATGGCATTGTTCTTCAGTTTTGATGTTAACCCAAGCATCAATGCCTTCAATAACACCTTCTCACAGGGTTGGTTGGGTCTGTGGTCTAGTGGTTATGACACCGCCCTTACACGGCGTTGATCGAGGGTTCAAATCCCTCCAGACCCACTACCAAAGAAATGTACGTATGTCTTCATTCGTATTGGCTATGACTTTGGTGATTCCGGAACGGCGACGAAATGTTTCAGCCTCAGTTTGAGTTCCATCGATTACGATGAGATGGACCGCTCGTTGCCACAGCCCGTCTGCAGGTACTACGCCCCGATGGTCAACTGCAACCAAAATATCATCCAATTCAGTAAACATCAACAACGATGCTGATCGTTCAAGTTCACTTGCAGTAAGGAGTAGCCATCGAGCACCATGCATGTCAGCACGTTTGTCTTCTTTCAAATCAGCAAGTGTTACGATTCGCATAGTCTCGCCTCTCACATTGCATATCGGAGTAAAGCAACCACTCCTCCAAGCCCCAGAAGTTGTTGCCCAGCATCATGGTCAGTTGAACATTGAACCAGTTCTGCTCCAATGTCAGATAAGCCATTGGCCCATTCCATCCATGTTTGTTTTCCGATTCCTTCATTCTCTGCGCGTAAAAGGTCTGCTGAGATGAGCAGTGTTTCGATTGCACCTTCATCCATCGCTTTCTTCAAAGCCTCTGGTCCATAGGCAACAGCGCCGTTTGTCGCCAATCGTTCCCAAGCCTTTTCGATCAGTGATATTTCTCGAGTAATTGCATGTTCACTGAGAAGTTCACCTGCCAATCCTTCACGAAGAATTTCATTGGCACCAGCTCTTCCTGCCATTGAAGTGGCAATTGATTTCATCATTCGAGTTTCTCCTGCGGTTTTCAAATCACTCAGTAAAGCATCTCGGGCATGTCCTGGTCCACAAATGACCAGTGGTGTGTTTTCACCTAAAGTGTCGACAAGAGCATCGATTACCTTTGAACGGAAAGTGGCAGCGATTCCAGCAGAATGACGGATTTCGCCTCTTTTACCACCGCCTCTCATGGTCCAAGTGGCACCTTCACGCAACCCTCTGGCGGTGACATGGAACAATACGACTTCATCCGTTTCTACAACTGCAAGCACGACATTTGTTTGTCCCGATGCTTTTTCTGATTGTCTGAGTAAGTCTTTGTCAGAGGATGAAAAGAAATGTGGTGACGTCAGTTCGACATCATCGCGGATTTCTACAATGTGGGTGTGATGCATTCCAATATCGAAGTGTGCTTCTTCAATTGTCCCATGAACGCGAAGGTTTTCATTGAAAGTTTGGTATTCCGTAGATTCAATCCGTAATCGGATCCACATCCTCTTCCTTTCTGCAGATTTAGCTCTTCCACCTTCTTCGCCACCTGTTGTTTGGTCACGACGTTCTCCAAGCATTCCAATGTGCATTCCCTTTCGAGCGAGGCGTGCAAGCGTCCATAAATCATCTTCGGTCTCAATTCTGAGACGCCAAAGTTGAGGTTCACGCTTGAGGATTTTCATTCGGTTCACCCAAAGACACCAGTGAGACGTCCTTCCTCGTCCATATCCATGTCGAGGGCAGCAGGTCGTTTTGGTAATCCTGGCATGGTCATCATGTTGCCGAGTATGGCCACAATAAATCCAGCGCCAGCATTAAGTCGGAATTCACGAACTGGGATTGTAAATCCAACCGGCGCACCTAATTTCCCGGGGTCATGTGAAAACGAATATTGTGTTTTTGCCATACATACCGGGAGATGGTCGTATCCCCATGCCTGTAATTTCGCGAGTTGCTTCATTGCAGGAGTACTGATTTCAACACCTTCTGCTTTGTAGATACGTGTCGCAATTGCATTCATTTTCTCAAGGACAGGAGTTTCAGGAGTAAACAGAGGTGTGAACGGCCGACCTTTGGCCACGTGGTCATGAACCGCAGCAACAACGGCCTTGGCTAACTCTTCTCCACCTTTTCCACCGTTGGCATGAACTTCTGTCAAAGCCACATGTGAGGCGCCACTCTTGTGAGCAGCCATCTTGAGAGCATCCAGTTCTGCATCAGTATCGGAATAGAATCGATTGATTGAAACAATGACTGGCATTCCAAATCCTGCCATGTTTTTGATATGGCGATCTAAATTACCTTGTGCACCACGAAGAACAGCATCAATGTCTTCCTTTTCCAATTCATCCTTTGTTGGTCGGTAGCCTCCGCGAGTTCCAAATGCTCCGCCATGAAGTTTCATCGAACGGATGGTGACATTCATTACAACGCAATCTGGAGCTTTACCAGAATTTACTGCTTTGATGTGCATGAACTTTTCAGCACCCATATCTGAGCCAAAACCTGCTTCAGTGACCACAATGTCTGCTGCTCCAAGAGCTAAGCGGTCAGCAATAATACTTGAATTTCCATGGGCAATGTTAGCAAAGGGTCCACCGTGGATAAACGCAGGATTTCCTTCGAGGGTTTGAACTAAATTAGGTAGGAAGGCATTTCGTAGAAGTAAAGTCATTGATCCAGCAGCACCGATTTCTTCAGCCTTTACGGGATTGCCGTCAGTTGATTCACCGATGACAATTTCTCCGATTCGCTTTCGCAGGTCGGCGTAATCTTGTGCGAGGACAAGAATTGCCATCACTTCACTTGCGGCAGTAATATCGAATCGGTCTTGCCGTGTATTTCCATTTGCGGAACCACCCAACCCAATGACAACATCACGAAGTGAACGGTCATTCATATCGATCACTCGAGGCCAAAATACCTTGGTTGGTTCGAGTTTTGATTCATTTCCTTGTTTGATATGGTTATCAATTAGCGCAGAAAGAAGGTTGTGTGCAGAAGTAACGGCATGTAAATCACCTGTGAAATGGAGGTTGATGTCTTCCATTGGAATCACTTGTGAATGTCCTCCGCCAGCAGCACCTCCTTTGATTCCAAAAACCGGACCCATCGAAGGTTCACGAATGACGCATGTGGCGCTTTGACCGATGGCACAGAGTGCCTGTGTAAGTCCGATTGTGGTCACCGTTTTCCCTTCACCAAAAGGAGTTGGATTGACCGAGGTCACCAAGACGAGACTGCCTTGGGGTTTGGAAAAGCGTTGACTGAGGGCTTCCCAAGTAATTTTCGCCATGCCTCGACCCATTGGGACTAATTCATGAGATGATATGCCTAATTTCCAGGCAATGGCCTCAATTGGTTCCATTGTAGCCGCTCGTGCGATATCTAAATCACTTACCATGAGCATCCTTGCGGCTCGATTTGGCTTTGAACCCCTCGGCTCACGTAGAGTGAAATCATACGATTTCAGGACCTGAGCCAGTTCACCGTAGTGGTGTTTAATCGTCTTTCATTGCGCCAAGGTATTCAGGCAATTCGATTCCAGCCATCTTGGCCACATCGTGGACAGGAGGTAGGCTTTGCATCAAAGAAGAGATGAAGTTCGAGGTTGAACCACCTTCACCGTTTTTGCCACCGTTACCAGAATCCCAGACAGTAATCTTGTCAATCTTGAGATTTGATATTGCTTCAGTTTGGCGTGCTACTAATCCTTCGACCTTTTCAACCATCAAGAGAGTTGCAACGGCTTTCGGATCTCCACCTGCACTTGCGACAAGGGATTTGTATCCTGCCGCTTTGGCTTCAAGAACCGCTTGTTGACCTTCTGCTTCTGCTTTGTACTTTGCAAGAATAGCATCTGCTTGACCTTGAGCGATACGACGTTGGCGCCCTGCTTCAGCATCAGCAGCAATTTCGATTTGTTCCTTAGCAACTTTCTCACGTGCAATGTCAGCAGCACGAAGACGTTCGCTTTCGAGTGAATACTGTGCTTTCTCGATTTGTTCTTGAGCATGACGCATAGCAACTTCAGAACGTTGCCGTGCTTCAGCTTCTCGTTCTGCAAGAACTGCATTTGAGAGTGCAATGTCTGCAAGACTCAAGTTCACGCCTTCAATTGCATTCTTCTGTTGTTCTTGGACAGATATTTCTTCAAGACTTACAGCAGCGGCAATACCCATTTTGGATTCGGATTCCGCTTCTTGAACTGCAATTCGTTCGAGTTTCTTGGCTTCTGCTTTTCCAGCAATAGCAGCCGATTCTTTCTTTTGAACTTCAATTTCACGGTTTGAATCCGCTGTAGCGACTTGAATCTGTCCCATTTGGAGTGCTTTGGCTCGGTCTCCAGTTGCACCAGCAATTGCTTCTGCAGCTGCCTTAGCACCAATCGAAACGATGTATTCTGCTTCGTCAGTGATGTCAGTGATGTTGACGTTAATGAGGTACAGTCCAATCTTGTGCAATTCGGAGTCGACGTTACTGGAGACTTGCTTCAGGAATACTTCACGGTCTTGATTGATTTGTTCAATGGTGAGTGTTGCAATTGTCAAACGAAGTTGACCAAAGATGATTTCGCTTGCCATGTCTTCTTGCTGTTGTTGTGAAAGTCCAAGAAGACGTTCTGCAGCGTTCTGCATAATCGAGGGGTCTGTGGAAATACCAATCGTAAAGGTTGATGGTACGTTGATACGAATGTTTTGTTGTGACAAAGCATGTTGCAAATCAATTCGAATAGTCATTGGCTTGAGATCGAGATAAGCGTAGTGTTGAATCAATGGCCAGACAATTTTACCACCACCGTGGTAACATGCGGCAGCACCAGCATCTTTGACATTACCATACACGACTAAAATCTTGTCTGAAGGTGCCAATTTGTAACGGCTTGTTGCAATGTAAACAGTTCCAAAAACTGCCAGAGTGAATAAGAATAAACCAATTACTGCTATCGAAGTGCCAACGCCTGCCATGATGTCTCATGCGTGGCGTCCTTTAAGAGTCTTCACCCGTCGTTTAACGGTTGTAATCTTCAGAAATACTTATTCTTCTTCAATCACGGAAGCCACTGAGAGCGGCTTTACAATGAGAGTTTCTCCAATCGCCTTGACGACCTCGACAAACTTACCCGTTTTTAGGGTCATGGTATCATCCTCGAGAACAGCATCGCAGGTACGCATTGCATTCTGGAATTCGACTTGTACTTTACCAGTTTCACCGGCTCCAATGTCCATGTAGACTTTGCCTTGTGCTCCAATAGATAACGAATGTTTGACCGTAGCATCAACTTCGAGAGATTTCATGACTTGGAATACTTTTCCAATCACCCACATTGAAGACATTCCAGAGACGATGGCGACTACAATGGCAAGGAGGTCAGAACCCTCGCTCTGTGTTACTGCAAGGCCTGCAATTCCAAACATCATGATGAAACTCAAGATTCCTTGTATCGTGAGCATGTGGAATATTCCTTCTGCCCCCAAATCGAAATCAGTATCAAATCCAGCTATTTCGAGTGCTCCATCAGCCAACCCACCGATCAGAATGAGAACAAAATAAATCAAGAACAAAAAGGTTCCAATTACGGCCATCACAGCAAAGAGAATATCGATGCCAGTTATGCCGCCCAATCCAATGAGGTCAAGAAGGTTTGAAATTAAGGACATTGTATCACTGGTTCTTACTAACGGGTTCTATTCTTCAACCTTCGCCTTTTGCTGTTTTAATATCGGTCGAATGTAAATGAAATAATAATGCCCGAATACAACCGGACCCAGAGAAAGTCCGAACATCAGCCCGATTCCCCAAGAGGGTAAGTGAAGTGCCAATCCAATGGCGACAATAATGAGTAATGTGATGAGAATAGATGCTTTTTCAAGAATAATCATGATGGCTGATGAGCCATTGTTGACACGCTCTTTCATGACAAAAACGTCGAGCAAGCCTGCCATCTCGTCACCTCAGAAGAGGAGGTCGGACCAAGAACTTTCGCTCATCAAGACAATCATCAGGTAAATGCCGGCAACGAAGAATGTTGGATTCCGCCCTTTCTCAACCGAACTTTCGACAATTTGAGAACGACCTTCTGCATCTTGGATAATTTGGGTTGCTTCTGAAGTAAGGTAATTTCCGCCCTGGGTAAATTCATATTCGTTTTTCCTGCTTTGGTACAATAAGAATACAATGGTTCCGACGATGACTCCAAGACTAGGACCAAATAAGATGCCAAGGGCAGCATTAAATTCCGTCCACATTGCAGCAGTTAAGTAAATCCCCAATCCGGCTGTCAAAAGCGAAATTACTCCTTTGCCCTTACTTAGATTTGTGTACTCCATGAATCTTCTAAGCACGCCTCCTTTTTCAACTCTGCCCCGTTTCACAAGTATTCACGCCATGATGTTGAAGAACTTCGGCACCCAACACTCTCCATGGCACAGGTGAGATATGCGATTTGCGGACATCCCGTATCTCATTCTCTTTCACCTCTTTTATTCGGGTTAGTCATGTCAAACCTTGAAAAATTTGGCAAAAATATTGAATTTAAAGTTAAGAAAACGAAACTTGAGCTGGTTGATACTTCTGCTATCGAAGATGCATTGGGTTGGGGTTATGCTGACCATACGCCTCACCCTCCCAAATGGGATTATACTGGGGCGCCCTTTGGGAAATATCGAACAGAAGCTCTCGTCCAAAAAGCCTTGGAGGCCGCTTTAGATGTCGAAGATGCAGATTCTCGTCTCTCGTCAAGTTTTGAATCCGAACTTGAGGATCAAGAGGTTCAATCACATTCCTTCTTACTCGAAGCGCGATTGAAACACCTCCCCACTCACTGTTTAGAACACGAAGTTTGGCTCAATTTAACATCTCCACTCAAACATCAACTTTCAAGTGAAGCAGTGTCGACAATCGATGATTCAATGTCACTTCAGTCTGTCAATGCATTACGCTGGGATGGCCAAGCATGGTGGTGCGCCGGGGTTGATGGCTGTGGAGTCGTAACCGTCGCACAGTATCATGGAGTGCAGGTCGGGAACGGTGCGCTTTTGGGTGTTGTCGGAGGCGGGGGGGCTGCTCGAGCAACAGTTGATTCATGGTTAAAAGCAGGAGGTGCAGTGCGATTATTTCCTGGTAAGCGTCTATTGGAAATTCCTCTGGAATTTGAATCGGATGATACGGACCGCCCACTCGATTTTGCTGTTGACTTTGACGGTCATGGCGAGTATGACGACGTGTTTGCATCATGTCAAACCCGCTTAAATCCACGTTACCAGAGTCTTGACGGCGATGTCGAATCAAGAATTGAACATCTTTTAGTTACACCTTTGGACGGTCGTTGGATGTTGGTGGCCCAACATTTGGAATCATGGCGCCGGCTCTGGGCTCCTCAATACGCGGCTTATCTCCCCTCGATAGGATTACTTCTCACTCAACTTGTTCATGCTGAAACAGTGCTCAACGCCTATGCATAACTCCCAAAGCAATTAGAATGATTACTTGAAGGAGCAGGTAGGGCTGAACATGAATTCGAGAAAACAATTGGTTTACCTCTTCGTATTCCTTGGATTTATTTTGCCAAGTTTTGGCACGCTCGTCTCCGCTCAACACCCCTCCGAAGACCAAAACTTCACCACACCACACACGGGTTCAGATTTCCCAGTCGGATGGGAGGACATTACCTACGGTTCATTCCCTCCCAGTCAATTCCGTCTTCTTTATCCTGCAATGACTGACGGTGAAAGTGCTGAGATGGCAGGAAATGGCCCCTTCCCTCACATTCAATTCTTCATTGATTCTGGTGAATCTTTCGATTCCTATATGGATTTCACGACCCGTTTAGCGGAGCGCGGATTTATCGTTGCAGTACATGGGCAATCCTATGATTCAACCGATTTCGAAGAAATTCTCGAGCAGGCCGTTGATGTTCATGAACGTCTCCAAGAATTGAATAATTCGAGTTCCGACCCCATTCTTGGTTCATTTGGCCAGTTTGACCTGTCTCATTGGGGAGTTGGTGGCCATGGAGTTGGAGCAGCTGGTGCATACGGAGCGTATCCCTATTGGATGGATGAAGGCCGGGCTGAAATGATTCATCCTCCGCGTGCTGTGTTTGGCTTAGGTGTCGATTTTTCAGATTGGAATGGCCAACATTGGGTTGATCTCGCCCCGCAGGGTTGGGTTCACAATCCCGCCTCACCTGCAGCAGCCTTGTTTTTGACCGGTTCTGCCGACGAGATTGCCCCGACCCTCGATGCAGAAGCCGTACTTACACAGGGTGACGGCCTTGGTTGGCAAATTATGCAAGTTATTGGTGCCGACCATTATCAATATCAAGATTCTACATCTTTCCTTGAAGGGTTCAATGATGGCGAGGCATCCTTGACCCAGGAAGAACAAAATTCGTTTGCATCTGAACATGTGAATGCTTACCTCGACTTGACACTTCGTGGCTCACATGAGCATTTCCGTGTTGCGTTTAATCGCCCACTTGGCCCTCATGTCGTAAGCGATAGTGACGCCTATATTGTCGAAGACCTTGTGGACAGTAATTTCTTGTTGGTCAATCATACTTGGATTGCCCCGAATGATACGGTGACATTTGGACCACAGATTACGGTGAATTCCTTTGTGAATTGGACATTGAGAGACGGTCGTACCTACGGTGAATTGCCGAGTGGATGGGACCTTGACATTGAATGTCGAGTGTTGGGCATGAACATGACTGCTGGATATTTCGATGCGAATGGGACAGCTCGCTGCCTTTTCCCAATGCAAGATGTAGCACCAGGGGCTCACACCGCTCAAATCCGAATCTTTGTTGAAGGTGCTGCCTCCACTGTGGAATTTGATTTCATTCGCACAGATGCGCCACTGGTACTGACCACTCCAGTTCCAATGATTCAAGTGGAACAAAGAGGAAGTACACATATTGACGCCTCTCTTTTTGGATACGATCCCGATGGTCAAGATGTTTTCATTCAAGCGGCAGAACTTGTTGGCGGTTCAGTTTCTGATTTTTCATTGATTATTGACCAAGATCAACGTGGATTGACATTGAATCATATTGTGACTGGTGAGGAGATTGATGGTGCAGATCTCCAAATTACTCTTCGAGCAGATGGAACTGGTGTCATTGATGAGGCTGAAACCACGGCGATGATACAGATTATTCCTGTCGATGACCCAGCTGTCAAAATCGCAGACGTTCCAATGCAAAATCTGATTGAGGATGGAGGACAAATAGTGTTGAATCTTTCAGATTATGTGCAAGACCCCGAAGGTGAAATGCTGTTTGGTACAGTCGGCGGGGAAACGAATGGAGTGTATGGTCCAGTTTCTTTCGCCTTCGCGAATGGTCAAATCACCTTGTCTCCTCTTCCAAATAGCAATGGAGCTACAGTAATTCACCTCCTTGTCGGGGATGGCACGACTTTACCAGTCGAGTTGGATATTCCACTGTATGTTGAACCAGTCAATGATGCCATCATCATCAATGAAACAGCCTGGTCGTTGACCATACCTGAGGATGAGAGTTTGTATCTCAATCTCTCTGACCTTGGATGGGATTTGGATGGTGATAATCTCTTTTGGACCATTAACAGCAGTTCACAATCCGTTAATGTCATTCGTTCATTCTCTCAATTCATCATTACCCCAATCTTGGATTACTCCGGCTTTGATGATTTGACTACAATCAATGTCACGGATGGAACACTCATGGTAATGCAGACCTTGAACATCACCGTCACTCCATCACCGGATGCTCCAATTTTGACACTCCGTGAATTGAATCTCATCGATTCAACCGCCGGAAGTCTCCA
>CAJJCQ010000023.1 GCA_905182725.1 uncultured Candidatus Poseidoniales archaeon | reverse complement strand
GTATATGGGCGAACTCATTACTGGCCAAGCAGCCACCTATGTCGAAGAATTATGGATCAACACGGATGAACGGTATGAAATCCGCTGTATAACGGAAGATGTCGAACGCATTGTAGCAGAAAGCGGTATTCACGACGGTCTTGTTCTGGTGAATCCCATGCATATCACTGCTTCATGCTACGTGAATGACCTTGAACACGGTTTACACCATGATATTATGAAATGGCTCGACAAAATGGCACCATTTTATGGCCGTGATGGTCACGATGGAGAGGAGTATCATCATCACCGTACGGGAGAAGATAACGGCGATGCACATTTGAAACGTCAATTACTTGGGCAACAAGTGACGATGCCAGTTCGAAATGGAACACTCCACCTTGGAACTTGGGAACAAATTCACTATGCTGAGTTTGATGGCTGCCGTGACAAGCGAATCCTCGTCAAAGTATTCGGAGTTCTTGCCTCAAACCCGTAAATTTTACAGTTCTTTCAGTAGGTAATGCTTTACAGGTGTCTACATTGCAGTAACTGTGTCACTCGATGGTGTTAATCTCGATAGAGGATTTTTTCAATTTACCGTACCTTATCATTGGCTGAATTGGATTGGCTGGGTCATTGGACTTTTGATGGTCGTTGGAGGTCTTGCAACGTTCATGTCAGGCGGAGGAATCATCGCTGCTTTCGGCTTTTTCGTGATTGCACTGCTTTCTCCCGCTTCACTTGAAACCGACCTTCATAACGTTCGTAAGAACGCACCACAGCCAGATGATTTGGAAGAGGCTGCGTTAAAAAATGGTCATGAAATGGAATCTTGGTTCTTTGGCCGTTCTTCCTATAGTCCAACCAATGACCCCAACGACTGGATTCTTCCAGCTCCTGGCCCCTCCACTTGGAACCAAGAGGACCGTTATGCTGCTGATGGGGACGGTTCCGCACTTGCTGAACACCCAACGAAAGTTGGAACACCTATCCCTGCAACGTTTGCAACGTTTGGAATTAGTATGGTTTTATTCATTATACTTCTTTCAATCTCACTTGGTACGCTTATTCTCGCAGAACAAGATGCTGTTGCGAATGGAGAAATCTTGGAAGCGGATGCATCCATGAAGTACACGCCACTGGTCATGAGTATCATCGGCGTAATCTGGTTGATTATTGGATTCTTTCAACACAAAAAACAGCAACAAATGATTGACACACCTACGTCGCTGGTACGTTCGGTGTCCGTCGGTTCAGCAGAACTCGTTGGCCAGGTCCGTCCAGCACCTGAGCAATGGATTAACGTCGTAGTTGATGGGAATCCACGTCGTATGATTCCCGGATGTGTTGATTTCAGATGGGAATACGAGGTTTATGTTTGCCGACAGGTGACTTCAACAGACTCTGATGGAAATACAACAACGAGAGAAGAATGTAACTGGCGTAATGTTCGCTCCGATCACGGTAACGTTCCTTTCATGCTGCATGATGGCACCGGTGCAATCCGAGTTGAATCCAGTACCTTCAAGAAAAAGAATCTCGGTAATTTCGTCAAGCAATGGACCTCAAACCATGCAGATACATTGCGTGAGCACTTCAAAACGGAATTCGCCGCTCGCCTCTTTAGTGACGGAGATGTTCGCAAGCATCGATGGACTGCTTATGCGCTTCGAATCGGTAATCCGATCTACCTCTTGGGTATGGTCAAACCTCGTTCAAGAGACGAACTTGCACATGAGGGTCTTGACGGGTCCATCGGTCATACAGCCATTTCAGTACATGGAGAAGATTCTCCAGGCATGAAGGCAAACATACAACGGGGTACTGAACTCGCAAATTTGGGAAGGATTCGTTCTTCAGCTGAATTGCTGATCATGCCAATCGTCTGTCTTCTTTGTGGGATTAGTATGTATTCCTTGCTTTGAATCACCACATAGTTCAAGACCTGTATAGGGAAGCATTTGCTATGGATGGCAAAGCACCAGAGTTAGATGGTGGTTTTTTTAACCTCAGTCTTCCGTATAATCAGGAGATGTGGATTGGGTGGTCTCTTGGGGCATTGCTCTTTGTTTTCGGCTTCTTTTACAGCCCGTTCTGGGGCTTTTTCGGCCTTATGCTTCTCTTTTTGAATACACCTCACCCATTTGCCCAAGAACTTGAAGAGTTCAAAACGAAAGCCGGTAATCAAGAATATCTTCGTAAGTATGCCGAAGAAAGAGGCTTCAGTTTTGAAAAGTTCTGGCTTCCTGAAAGTTTAGATGGCTTGAAAAACAATGCAGGTGAATGGCATTTCCCAACCCCGGGTAAATACGTTTGGAACTGGAAAAAACCCTATCTTCCCGATCCGGATAGTTCTATACTTTTTGAGCACCCGTTCATGGTTGGAGCACCAAGACCGGCACTTTTTACGCTTCGAGCAGTGTATTTCACACTCGGGTTGATTATGCTCCAATTTTGGGGTGCTGTGTCGATTCTCAAATATCACTTTGATACTTTTATCTCTCTTTTCGCATTCTTAATTGAATTCACATCGAGTCAAGGATTAGGTATATTTTTTGGAATTTGTCTCATAATTGCTTTCTTGTATTTTGTCATTTACTTCATTACCTCGTTATCTAAATCCATTGCCAACATGCAAATGGTGGACATGGCAACTTCTCTTGTTCGTTCTGTTGCAGTTGGAGAAGCCGAATTGATTGGGCAAGCACGGCCAGGTCCACACGGTGCTTTGAAAATATTTGTTGATGACAATCCTGCAATGACATGTGAAAATATTGTTTGTTATGAATGGGTACGCGAAGATTTTCCAGCACAGGGAGATATTCCCAAATGGGCTCAACAAAACCTTTTCTTTTATGTTCTTGGAAAATTGTTCAAATTGTTTGATTCAATATATCAGAAACTATTCAATATTGTCGAATCGCATACGCATGAATCTGCTCGACAAAGTGGTGGAGTGCCTTTCATTCTACACGATGGGAGCGGTGGAATTCGCGTCGAACCTTCGATGTTTGAACGTATCCACTATCAAGTGCCACTCAATGTATGGAATATAGGCACGGCACGCTGGACACTTTACGGATTGAGATTGGGCGACCCTGTGTACATCCATGGAGAAGTAGCATCTCGTACGAAGGCTGAACTCGCCGATGAAGACCTTGATGGTCTGCTTGGAAATTCAATTCTGAAAGTAATCGGTAATGTCGATCCACCCGGTCAAGAATTGATAATGATTCAAGGCACTGAATACAGTATTCTTGCCTATTCATACTCAATGATGGAAACTCTCTATTTGCCGGTTTTCTATCTCGGCTTGTTTTTCATCCTCGGAATAGTATGAAGTTATCAATCGTTACGCTTTCGAAGTAGCATGGCAGATGATGTAGTCATTGTTGGCGGAGCAAGAACACCTTTTTGTGAATGGGTTGGCGGAAAGCGTGGCGATGGGAAACAAGGTGGATTGTTGAAGTCAATGACTGCTCAAGACCTTGGTGGTTTGGCCATCAAAGGCGCTCTTGAAAAGACTGGCACTGACCCTTCATCCGTAGACCATGTTGTCATGGGCTATGCTTTACAGACATGTTCTCAATCGATCTATGGTTCACGCCATGCAGGTCTCAAAGGCGGCATCCCTCAAGAAGTACCAATGCTCACACTCTCTCGGATCTGTGGGTCAGGGGTTCAATCGATTATCACTGGAGCGCAAATGATTATGCTCGGAGAAGCTGCAACCGTCGTTTCAGGTGGAATGGAAAACCTCAGTCAAGCGCCTCACGTTATGCGTGGTGGCCGTGAAGGTTGGAGACTCGGTCGTTCACCTCAAGTCGAAGATTACATGATGACGAATCTTCAAGACATGACCTGTGGCTTGTTTATGGCTCAAACTTCAGATGAGTTATGTAACCGGAAAGGAATCACTCGTGAAGAGATTGATGCATATGCTGCACGCTCGCATGCTCGAACAACGGCTTCAATAGAAAACGATGTATTTGAACAAGAAATTGTTCAAGTCACTATCAAGGGTCGACGAGGAGATACAGTTGTGACGCACAAAGACGAAGATCACGTGGTTACGGGTACAACTGCAGAATCTTTGGCAAAGCTCCCTACGGCTTTCGGGCCCAATTCCTTTGTTACTGCAGGGAACGCCTCAGGCGTTGTCGATGGTGCAGCTGCTGTTGTCATTAAATCCGCATCTCAAGCAGAAGCCGATGGTGATGCTCCATTGGCTCGAATCGTCTCATGGGGTATCGTAGGACTTGAACCTGCCATCATGGCCTACGGGCCTGTTCCTTCATCTCGTAAGGCCTTAGAAAAGGCAGGGCTAACAACAGACGATATTGACCGCTGGGAAATCAACGAAGCTTTCGCTGGTCAAGCAGTTGCTTGTATCAAGGACCTTGCAATCGATGTCGAGAAAGTCAACGTCAACGGCGGTGCTGTTGGTCTTGGCCATCCACTCGCTGCAACAGGTACCCGTTTGGTTCTCACTCTGGCCTATGAATTGAAGCGCTGTGGTGGAAGGTATGGCGTTGCAACTGCATGTATCGGTGGCGGTCAAGGTATTGCTATCATCATTGAATCGCTGTGAAGTACTTTCTCTTCTAAAGAACTTCGTTGAAGAATCTTCAAACACGAATATATAAACTGATTCTCGCAGCACGGTTTATGAAAAATCCCTTTACGTGGATGAGTCAAACCAGTGTTGAATATCCGAAACGGGCATTTGCAGTCATCATGATGATTGTCGTCTGCTTTTCATCCGGAGCAATGCATCTTCAATTTGATAACAGTGAAGATGGTTTTTTCCCTGACGATGAGAATGTGCAACTCTTGAATCAACTGGAATCTGAATATCAAGCCTCAGTTGATTTTGTTCGAACCATCAAAGATGTTGAGCAAGGCGATTTACTCCAAAATACAACTTGGGAAGAACTTGCAGAAATTGAAGCCATGATGCTGGAGAATGAAGACTTCAAACCCCACCATTACCCCTTATTTGGAACTCAAGCACACAGTGGTATGGCAAGTTCTGCCATTCAGTGGACACTTTGGCAAGATGAAGCACAAGCTGGATGGATTGACGAGGTTCAAACGGCACTTAGCGGTGTTCTGACAGCAAACTCTTCTCAATTACAGGTTGCTTTGAACAATGTCTCAACAGCAGCATCTTCAATCCCAGAGGTTTCTGCGGTAACACCTGCCGATCTAAGGGCATGGTCGCCTGATGAGCCAAGCGAATGGCTGGCTCGAATGGATTCGGGTCAAAACCTCTCGTCACGATTGGGTTCTTTACTCGGGCAACTTGAAGCGCTAACTGCCGGTAGAGATGCTGGTGAAGTTGGTCAAATAATGGCTATTACAGGGCCTTTGAATAGCCAGCTAATTCCTCTTACCGTTCTTCAAAATATTGACTATCGTGAAGCAATCTTGAGTTGCATGCCGGTGGAGAACCGGAATGACCCATGGAATCTATCAGGGCCAATTCTAACGACATTAGTCATCAGCAGTGAACCTTCTGACTATGGCCATGACGTTCTGGATGATGTTCAAACTGATATTGATGCTTGGTCATCAACCATGCTTGGAAACATGACGAACACAACAGGAAATGAACAAGTACGTACCTTTTCATTCTCACAGCTTGCAATAGGGGCAAATGGTAATCTCGGTAAAGAAATCGGCATGCTTACCAGTGCTGCAATGTTGCTTCTCGCTGGAATTCTTTGGTTGAATTTCCGAAGTGTCCGTGATACAGCCTACGTCACCTTTCTAACGATCATTTCCATCGCTGCTACCTACGGTGTAGCAGGCTGGTTGCAATTCATGGGAGTCAATATGGTCTTCAATGCGGCCATGAATTCAATTCCAGTCTTATTGCTTGCCATCGGGGTCGATTATGGCCTTCACGTGGTGCTGAGGATACGAGAAGAGATGCAAAATCTCGACAGCCAAGATTCTATAGAAAGAAAGACACTCAAGGACTTCTCTCATGAAGCACGAAAAATCGCGGTATCGAGGGGAACGGTATTGACATCCATTGCTTTGGTCATTGCTATCTTCACGGATATGGTCGGTTTTCTTTCATTCAGGTTCTCAGCCCTTTCCTTTTTACAAGTCTTTGGAACGGTCATCGCTATTGGATTGTTTGTCGTTTACTTACTGAGTATCACGGCTTTACCGGCGTTGATGTTGATGTTCCCACCGAAACGTCTCGCACTCTCGAAAGCAAGTAATCTCTCTATTGGCCGTATCTCATCTGCTATTGGCCGATTGTCAACTCAGCCAGTGAAGGTTGGTGTGATTGCGCTGTTGTTGTTAACGCCGATGTACTTTGGCTTCCAACAATTGGAAGTTGGTTTTGATCAGCGTGATCAATTAGACCAGGATATTCCCGTAGTCGGAGATTTCTTGATGCTTTCAGATGACTTCCAAAGCAGTCGTTCACCGTTGTATTTGGTCGTCGATACCGAGATCATCTCTCATGAAGGTAGGATGACTTGGAATGCTGCTGAAGCGATGCTCTTGCAAAGTGAAGATGTCAATGGTGTTCCAAATGGTTTGTGGAATTTACTTGCTGAAGCCCAAGGGCGCGACCCAGTACTGAATGCACTCATGACTGATTTGGATGCATCAACCCCTGCCTCTTATCAAGCACTTTCTGACTATCTTCTCGAAAACTCGACAGGTCGCCAGTTAACCTCGGCTGTCTTGTCATCAAACGGTCAACAAACCGTCCTCTCGTTCCAAGCAGAGACGCTGGATTGGCAAGCAACCATCGACCTTTACGACCGCTTGATTCTTGCATTACAGAACACTGAGGATTCTTTGGATGACGATGCTACTCTTCGTATAGGTGGTCGTAGCCTTATTGTTGCTCAAACCAGTGCAAATGTGGCGGAATCAGCCGTCATTTCCACTTCTGTCGTCGCATTCGTAATTTTGGGCATGCTCGTGGGAATCCACACGACTCGTCAGAAAAACTTCAAACAAGGGCTCGCAAGAGGTTTTGTCTCCTGGATTCCATTGATGATGGTTGTCGGCTGGGTGTACGGAATTATGGGCTTCACTGGGTATCAAATCAACGCCCAAACAGTCACTATAGGTGCCTTGTCATTGGGGCTCGGTGTTGATTATGCAGTTCACTTTTCAGTACGTCTTGAAGAAGAGGTTGAGCATAACCCTCTGGCATCTCAAGAGATGTGGGTAACCAATGCATCTGCTACAACGGGTCGTGCTATGTTTGCTGCAGCTCTCACTACAGCAGGTGGATTTTCAGTTCTCAATTTGTCGGCATTGCTTCCACTGCGACTGTTCGGACAAGCCTTCGTGGTTGCTATTACGTTGGCATTGCTTTCGAGTTTAATTCTCCTTCCCGCCTTCTATACCCCATTCCTCAAACATGATGCGGAAAGGTTTAGATTAACTCACATGGAGGCTGAAGAATGAATACTCTCGCTGTAGCCATGTTTTGGGTTTCTTCCGTGTTGATTTTACCGTTTTGGTCTTTGATGTGGTTCATGCCGAAGCATGAACTTACCAAACGATTTGTGGGGGATATTCGTTGGTCAATACTGCCTCTTCTCATTCCATATGCGATTCTGGCTCTTCCACATGCTCCAGAGGTTCTTTTTACATTTGCAAGCCAAATGCCAACCCCAGAAATAGTGGTTGAAATGTTTGCAAAAGACGAAATAATCATCTTGGGATGGCTCCATTTGCTTGCACTTGATTTGTTTGTTGGGCGATATGTTTGGCTTCGAATGTTGGCTGCTGGCCGGCCCATGTATGTTTCAACTCCAGTTCTCATCTTGTGTACAATGATGGGCCCACTTGGATTCTTGATTGGAATACTTTCGACATGGTCAGTGAAGGATTTAGAATCAATTGCTTCGAACTCTGAACCGGTCGAACCAACCAATGTTTAGAGGATGTATTGAAATCAATACGGTTGTTGCAAGAACCATGGCAGCGACCCACAACTTGGATTGTAGCCATATTCCGTTTGCAATGCCCGAACGTAAGTGTGTTCTGCATCAGAATTGGATTCATTTAACTTTCATGCATTGGAAAGTTGATGCTGCCTTGTTAGAGCCCTATATCCCTGAAGGATTAGAAATCGACTTCCATAATGGGGATGCCTACATCGGTGTCATTCCATTCATTATGGAAAAAGTTCGTCCAAGAGGCCTACCTTGGCTCCCATTCATCTCGACGTTTGGTGAATTCAATATCCGTACATATGTCACGAAAGATGGAGTTCCTGGGATTTTGTTTCTCACTCTTGATGCACAAAGTCGAGTGACGTGTTTCCATGCTCCCCGTTCCTATGGCCTTCCTTATCGTTATGCAAAAGCCAAAGTCAAAGTAGAACAAGATGGACACTATTCATGGTCCTCTGAACGTAAAAATGGTGGTGAATCCTTGATTGGTACGGCTAAGAGTTCAGGTCCAATCGAACATGCAGTACAAGATTCACTCGAATATTTTCTGTTTGAGCGTTACAGTCTGTATACATGGCATAAGGGCGTACTGCATCGTGCATATACTCATCATCAACCTTGGAACTATAGTGTTGCACAGGTGGAAATGAAAACCAATTCCTTGTTGGAATCTTACAACCTTGGTATTGATCGCCCACTTCATCCTGAACACATGCACATGAGTTCGGGTGTCAAAGTACGGACATGGAATGTGGAGCCAATAGAGGTGAAGGAATGATCAAGAAAGATACTGTTTTGATGGATGGTGATTGTGGGCTCTGTACCCATACGGCAGTGTTTCTCAGTCCTCGACTCAAACAACCAAATTCGATACAATTCATTGCCATCGAAAGCAAAGAAGGCCAAGAACTCATTTCGACTTTTCCAGAAAATTTTCAGAATGCAGATAGTGTTTATCTCATTCGTGATGGTAAACCATACATGCGCTCAGGTGCAGGTATTCGGTGCCTTCTTTACTTGAAATGGTATTATTCAATGTGGTATCCATTCCTCTGGTTGATTCCTTTGCCACTTCGTGATGTCGCATACCGAATTGTCGCTCGATATCGTCATCGGTTCTTCACGCGGCCTGCAACCTGTGTGTTTCCGGGTTTGAATTCATAGTGAACCCTATGACCCTCGACATGCTGGCGATAGTATGACGCAGACTTGGGTCGTTGATTCCAATTGTTTCATCCATCTTGGTTCGATGGCACCCGATACTTTTGTCAAAGATATTGCAAAGATACTCAAAAAAAGTAATCAGATGCTCTTTGTAACGCCGGGTGTACATGACGAGATACGTAATGTACGATTTCAAAAGTGGTCGAAAAGACCGAAAGTTTTGGATGAATTCAAACCGCTCTTGTCGACCATTGCTATTGATGATGCACAAATCAAAGGCCTCGGCCAATTAATTGGTGAAAAGGCTTCACCTCAAGATGTCGACTTGTCATTGATGGTTCTCGCATCCCAACTTCATCGAGACGGTCAAGAAGTGATTTTAGTTACTGATGATTTTAAGATGACAACATCCGGTGAAAAAGCAAATCTCGGTTATACAACATGCCCTCCGTCCACTTTCATTCAACGTTTGTCTTCACAAAGCCCTTCGAAAAAGAAAGGTCGGATGAAAAGTCTTTCTCGACGTGTACGAGCTGCTGAAATGCGTTATGCAATCAGCCGTGTACACCAATACGATATTCAAGCCAAATTAACTTGGATGGTTGATTCATTGATTGAAGATCGCCCTCAATCAGAGAGGCCAATCTCCGAAGATATCTCTGAAAGTAATCTCAAACGGGCTCTCCAACGAACACTTGCTGGTGAACAGATTAAAGCAAAAGACATGAAAATGCTCGGTACTCTTCCGGAGATTTGTCGACCTATCCTTTCGCTTGACACTCACCTCTCTCGACTTACTTCGACCAACACCTCCGAACACCTTCGGGAAGCGTATGATGAAACTCTCCTCCTCCTCAGTGAAGTTTTAGAGTCAATTGGCCTTAATTTGGCACCTTTGGATGAATCTTCTGCAGAACTCGCGAACAGTGCATTGAGTGGATACTTATATCGAACAGAGACCGCTTTAGGTTTGATGGCTAAGATGTCAGGGAAACGTGAAACTGCGAGATTGCATTTGTCCAGAGCGCTTCAATCAGCCACGCTTATTGATGATTCATTTGCTGAAATGCACGCCGTCTACCAACTTGGTCTTCTTGCTATTGCATCTGAAAAATGGAAACGTTCTGCTCGATTATTTGAGACCGCTGACCAGCAAGCCCGATTGATATTTGCTCCTCGCCTGCCCTATCTTGTGTGTGCGGGAATTTCCCGACATCTCCTTGGTGAGATGGATGAAGCAGAACAACATATTCAAGATGCAAAGTCACTTGTTTTGGTAGATAAAAAACAGGCTACCCTCCAGTTACTGGACCTTGGTGAAGCCTTGTTGGCCATCGATCAACCTGGATTAGCCTTAGAAGTTCTCGACGAAGCAATGGAGTGTGCATTACAAACCGATTCCCAAGAGCAACTCGAGATCCTCTCTGAATACATACTGATGGCCAATGCGGCAATGACACAAACCGACATGCTGCAACATGAAGGGCTTCGAACACTTTTGGACGGACTCAATCAATTAAACTCTGAAGACGCAGAGGAATTTGCCAAGAAAATCAAGGCCATCGAAGTACGCGTCAATGAACACACTCAACCCTTTGAGGAAACATGGAATATTTGGCAGCCTTCGAGTAAATTAATTCCGGAAGCAGCAACTTTACGAGTTGTACGTGCCGAAGTGGATGAGAATCAGGATACGCTGGTTGTGGTTCACCACCCCGAACTTGGCTCAATCGGCCTCTGGCTGCCAGAAGGTGAATGGAATGTTTCATCAGGACATTTACTCTCTTTTGCCAACACTCGTGTCAAACTCGCTCAGCCAACTGTTGAACTTCAAGAAAAACACAGTATTCGAGGCATTGTCGCCGTTGAAGACACAACGCAATTGATTTTCACTGCACCTTCCGAGGATTTGATTCTCGAACATGAGGGTTAAAACCCACCGAGGTCTGCCACATACTTCAGTCCAATAACGAGGATAATGAAGAGAAATACTTTCATCAACTGTTGTTCTGAAAGGTATTTAATTCCGTATTTAGCCCCATTTCGAGAACCGAGAAGAGTAAGTGCCATGAACATAAGAATCAGTAGAATCTCTTCACTGAGTTTAGAATACATCTCTGTGGGCAATGTCAAAAGATGAGTGAAAATGGCCACTGGTACAACGACCATCATTAAGTGAAGACTTGTTCCAATTGCTTTACGCGGTTTGAGATGAGCAAAAGTTCGTAAAACTGGGACATAAATCACACCTGCTCCTATCGCCAACACACTTGAGAGTACACCTCCGATTCCTGCACCGATTTGGAGAGGTGTAGATTGAATCTCTTGTTGGGATTCTTTATCAAGTATCTCTTTATTTTTAGAATCAGTTCGCATTTTTATGGCTGTTTTGTAAATCGCCCATGAAATCATGATGAGGCTCAGCGTCTTGAAGACAATATCCATTTTGTCTCCGATGAATACGACAATACCCACTCCAAGAATTGCACCTATTATCGCTCCTTTGAGTCCAATTTTAAGAGATTCATCATCGTAATGCTTCTCTTCCCTGTGCGCAAGTCCACTTCCCCAACTGACAATTGCCGTGAGCGACAGAGATACGGCAAAAAGAGCGCCATTGATCTCCCAGCCGAGGCCATAGTGGAGTAATGGTACAAACAGCATTCCCCCACCCATGCCAATGGGGGCAAAGAAAAAGGCAACCACGAAAATGGCCAACGAAATGATGAGAGTTTCAGCAATCATTGGAGTCCCTCGGCACTGCTTATTCCCCTCCATGTTCAAATTATCATGCAGAGATGTTTGTCGCAGCAGTTCTTGCTTCAAGACCTTGCCTCTCCTGCAAAGACGAAACCAATGGTTTCATAACATAGAGATTTGAGGAGTCGATATGGCAGATATGCTTCTTATTGTTGGACTCATTGTTGGACTTGTATTTCTTGTATTCATCGTCTGGTTCTTCTCAACTTGGAACCGATTGATTAATCTTGAAGAAAATGTTAACAAATCTTGGGCTGATATCGATGTTCTCCTCAAACAGCGTTATGATATGATCCCGAATCTCGTGAACATGGTAAAGGGTTATGCAAAGCATGAAAAAGATTTGTTCATGGAATTTGCTAAGGCTCGCCAATCAGCTGCAGGAGCACTTTCTTCTGGTGACGTACGAGGTGTAGGTGCCGCAGAAGGAGCATTTGCAGGACTTATGCCAAAAATCAACATGGTTGCTGAGCAGTACCCTGACTTGAAGGCTAATTCTTCTTTTATCAATTTACAGAATCAATTGGTAGCACTTGAGAACCAAGTTGCTGACCGAAGAGAATTTTACAATTCATCTGTGACATCATTTAACAAAACCATTCAAATGATTCCTACTGTATTTGTTGCCAACATGAAAGGCAGTGAACGCCGTCAATTGTTCGAAGTATTTGCCGAAGAGCGCGAGAACGTCATCATCGACTTTTGAGTTCGATTATCTCGCATCTCGGGCGTAACTTCAAACCGCAAGAGGAGAAAGAGGGAACGGGACGAGTTATGTTTCTCATCATAGGTTCAGGGCAACTCGCCATACGTTTGAGCCAATGGTGTGCAGAACGTCGTCGAAGTATATTGGTTGGACTTGCGGCCAATCTTCCTCTCGATGGCCCATTAGAGGGTTGTGAAATCATTGCCCTCCCAGGTCCAACTTTACTCAACGATCTCCCACTTGATGCCCATAAACCAACGGCTGTTCTTTTGCTCAACCCTGAAGCATTGGCTGATGCAGCCCCACTTGCTGCATTGCAAAATCATTGGTCTGATATTCCTATACTCACCACTTTACCCTTGGAAGGGGATGGCATTGACCTCATCAGTGTTGATGATGTCTCCTTTGCTGCTATGCAAGACCGTATACGTTCTTGGGAACAAAAAGATGGGGCAAGTGTCGTTTTACATTATCTTCGTTCAATCCCTCCACAATCCAAAGTGGCCATCTTTTGTCATGATAATCCCGACCCTGATGCATTGGGCGCTGGATTAGCAATGTATGATCTCGTGCAGCAAATGGGCCTTGTTCCCGAACTCTTGCATGGAGGGCTCATTGAACACCAACAGAATCGTGCTATGGTGCGGCTGCTCGACATTCCGGTCCGACGGCTTATTCTTGATTGGGAAGTACAGGATGTTCTGCGCGATGCTGCAGTTGTCATGACCGTTGATTTCCATCGTCCAGGTGCCAATAATATTCTTCCAGATGATTGTGTGCCACACATTGTTCTCGACCATCATTCTTTGGAAGAGTCAGTGGCAGCAGATATCTCATTGGTCCGTCCCGAGTTTTCAGCAACATCCTCGCTTGTTGCAAGTCTTCTGATGAGCCTTAATCACCCTATTACTGAACGTATTGCTACTGCACTTGCCTTTGGCATACGGACCGATACCCTTGGTTTTACTCGTGATTTCAATCCAGTTGATATTCGATCTTTAGCTTGGCTTAATGCCTTTGTCGATAAAGACTTGCTCCGTTCTATAGAAGAGCCGCCAAGGTCACAAGAAACGCTTGAATCATTTGCAGAAGCATTGGGTTCTCGTTTCTTGTTTGAATCGACATTACTTGCCCCATTAACCTCAATGCCAAACCGAGATTCATTGGCTCAAATTGCCGACTTCCTTCTCCCTACAGAAGGTATTGACACAGTCATTGTCTTTGGTCCACGCCGTGGGAAAATCATTCTTTCTGCTCGTACTACGGATGAATCGATTCATCTTGGGCGAATACTCTCTGAAAAATGGGGGGGTGGTTTGTCGGGTGGTCACAAAGCGTTAGCCGGTGGGCAAATTCCATTCGATGTCCTTCTCTCAACCGTTCCCGGCGACCCTGATGAAGCTGCAGGTCAGGCCGTCCAAGCGATGGGTTCAGAATTAGAACTGTTGTTCCGAAGTGAGGTAGTCTGATGCCTGAAACACCTCTCGTTGATTTCTCACCAACGCTTCGAATTCTCGGTACTGCTCACGTTTCGACGGCAAGCGTCGATGCAGTTCGTGAGCAGATCAAAACCTATCAGCCTGATATCGTCGCGGTTGAACTCTGTGGTTCACGCCATCAAGCACTTACCAGCAATCGCCGTCTTGACAAAGAAGGATTACTCAAAGTCGTCAAGGAAGGAAAAGCGCCTCTTGTTCTTCTTCAATCTTTGTTAGCTGCTGAACAACGCAAAATGGGACTCGATGAAGGACAGCAACCGGGAGCCGAATTACTCGTTGCCGTTCAGGAAGCAGAAAAGGCTGAACTTGAAGTCGCACTGATTGACCGTGATATCCAAACAACATTACGTAGAGCATGGAAGAAAATGCGTTTCCGAGAAAAGGTTCGAATTCTGTGGTCTTTATTGGGTGAAGATGATGAAGACGATGATGCTCCTGGGGTTGGTGAGTTACTCGAAGACCAAGATCTCTTGACTTCACTTATGGAGGAACTACGAACATTCTCTCCCGGAGCAGGTGTTGTTTTAATCGATGAAAGAGATGCTTTTCTTGCAGGAAAGATTGCATCTCTTCCATCCGACAAGAAGATTCTCGCAGTCGTAGGTGCAGGCCACCTCAAAGGCATTGAAAAGCATTTGACGGATGCAACCGGGCCTGATGAAGAAGGCTTACAGCAACTTGAGCATCTCCCAGTGGCTGGACGGCTTGCAAAAAGTATTCCATGGATGATTCCTCTTTTTGTGATGAGTTTGATGGTGTATTTTATCGCCAATGGAGAAGGTTTTAGTTTACTCAAAATGTTCACCGTATGGACTGCAGCAAATGCCGTTTTTGCTGCCCTTGGATGTGCGCTTGCTCGTGGCCATCCTTTGGCGATACTCACTGCCGCTGCCGCCTCGCCAATCACTTCATTGAATCCAACTCTCGCAGCAGGCTGGTTTGCAGGTTATGTTCAACTCAAAATGCGGGAACCAACGGCCGAGGATTTGCAACAATTCCTCAAACTCGAAAGTTTAGGTTCCTTTTGGAGTAATAAAGCAGGAAGAGTATTGATGGTGACTTCCCTTTCAAATGTCGGCAGTATGGCAGGTGCATGGTTTGCTGCTGCTGGATTGTTGGGTAGTTTCGGGCTTTAGTCAAGTGCATTCAATACTTTGAATACATCGATGTGTTCCTCAACATCATGAACACGAACGATATCGATTTGTTCGAAATGTGCTAACGAAGCGACCCCTAATGTCCCACTCAACCTTTCTGAAGGATTTGCTTGACCGGTTAATTCCCCAATCATGGATTTACGGGAAACTCCCCAGAGTACGGCAAACCCTTCAATTCCACGGAATAATTCATGACGTTGTAAGAGTTCAATATTGTGTTCCAAGGTTTTACCAAAACCAATGCCCGGGTCAAGTGCAATACACTCGACAGGATGGCCTGCAGCAACCAAACCACGTGCAGTTTCAAGTAATTGTGAGCTAACTTCTTTTGCGCAATCGACGTATGTTGGGCGATCTTGCATGGTTTGTGGCGTTCCTTGCATGTGCATGATACACACGCCACATCCACTGTCGAGGACGATTTTGACCATTTCAGGGTCGCGTAATCCAGAGACGTCATTGATCATATCTGCTCCGGCACCGAGTGCTGCCTGAGCAACTTGTGGTCTTCGAGTATCAATGGAGATGAATCCCTCTGGATTTGCTGCACGGAGTGCCTCGATGACTGGAATGACGCGTTGGAGTTCATCTTCTACCGAAACAGCATCCGCATTCGGACGTGTAGATTCTCCACCGACATCAACCCATGTTGCTCCTTGCTCCCACATGCGTAGACCTGCGGCGACAGCGGATTCAAGTGTGTTCTTGCGACTTTCTTCATGGAATGAGTCAGGAGTTACATTGAGTATTCCCATTACATGACACGAATCCGTTTCATCTCGATGTAAACCTGTCGAAATCCGGGCTCGGTGAACAATTTGAGGTCGAAAGGTACCGCCCATGAACCCTGCGAGTTCGGCAGATTTGATAACATGTGAGTTTCAAGAGTGATTATGTCCGGTGGTACTATGGAGAGTTCTTTAGATGAATTCGGACCAACTGGAGAAGTTTTCGATGCCGATGGTCCAAGTGAACCTCGCCGAGAACTGGCAGACCGCTTGATTCGGCGTCTCAATGTTAAGGATCACAATTCCATTTTCGAAATGATATCTGCAAAGGCTTACTACAGCGGTATTTTACTCGCAATCCTCATCTTCTTTTACTGGATTTTCGTCTCCTCTGCCAACGATAATTCAGAGCTTGGAGTTTCTATTCTAATGAGCCTCGGTTTTGCTGACGTGGCGATTGCGGTTATGCTTCTTGGTCTCACTTCTGCCTTCTTTCGAGATTACAGTCGTGAACTCGGCCAATTATTGCCTTCACTCGTCTCAGGGGCGATGATTATTGTATGCGGTTTCTACTTCATCGAGCCATTGGTCTATGGTTTTGTATCAAATGAACTTGATATTCAAACGGCTGTTTGGCGAAGTGTTCGTCTTGGTTTGCTCTGGGGAGGTGTGACGTATTGTGCTCATTTCCTTGTCGATGCATCTCTTTTGTTATGGCTGAAACAATTCTGTGTCAATCATGATATCGATATTTCTCCTGCGGCTGAAGAACGAACCCGTGAGCCGACATCTGAATCAATCTCTTAAGACTGCACCTTTCTTGTAGGATTGACATCTCGAAGCATCATGACAGGTGAGCGAGTCGACGTTTTGCGCCTTGGCTATCGCCTTGGTCGAGACCCCCGAATTACCACTCATCTTGCTTTAGTAGGTCGTGCACTTGGTGCAGACCGTTTTCTTTTAGCGGGAGATAAAGACCCAAAAATGTTTGAAAATCTCGATTCAGTAGCAAGTCGTTTCGGCGGTGGAATGGATTGTGAGCACATCAAAAACCCGATGGGCTGGCTAAGACGCTTTGTCGAAGAAGATGCAGGAGATGGAATGCCAGGTGTTGCCGTTCATCTCACTATGTACGGTGAACCATTCCGTGAAGCGATCCCTCGCATTCGTCGTGACCGTCCAATGGTCATTGTGGTAGGTGGGGCTAAAGTCCCTGGTGATGTCTACAAGTACAGTCAATACAACATTGCAGTTGGGAATCAACCTCACTCTGAAGTTGCCGCATTAGCGTTGTTTTTGGATGCCTGGTATGGAGAGGCAGGAAGTCACCGTTCATTCGATGACGCTCGGCTCATTATTGAGCCATCGGCGAAAGGAAAGAGCGTTCGGGATTTAGACCGTGAAGAAGAAGAGTAATTATCTACTTACTTCCCCGCATGCCTTCGATTAACCTTGCTTTTCAGCCGTCTTTTTTCTTGTTATTTCCGCACCTGCTTCATGCCAATCATTATGGGGGTTCGTTTTCGACCAAAACTGATGTCGGCATTGGGTGTACAAACCGGCTCATTCCGTCCGGGGGGAAATCAGCGCGGAGTTTCCGACGCTCCATCCTTCCAAGATGCTGCTGATGGCTTGGTTTCTGGCGTCGATTTACCACTTTCTGCAGATGGCCCTGGCGTGCTCCTTACTGCCGATGGAGGACGCTATTGTGGAACGCTCTTTGGAGCCCGAGGGCATGGTGAAGGAGAATTAGTATTCACGACAGGGATGATGGGGTATCAGGAATCGTTAACCGACCCTTCTTTTGCAGGTCAAGTGCTTACCTTCACCTATCCCTTGATCGGAAACTATGGAATTCACGCTGGAGCATCAGAGTCTGCTGGAGTATGGCCTCGAGGCGTGGTTGTTCGACATGCTATGCATCAACCCGATCATCGATTTTCAATAGGTACGGTTGAAGATTTGCTCCGCTTACACGGTGTCCCAGGTATCCAAGGTATTGATACTCGTTCGATTACCAAAAGAGTTCGAGAACTTGGTACGGTTCTCTGTGTCTTTGGCCCCGAGTCTGAAGAAGAACTTCTCAAACAACGGCTCAACCAACTTACCTCGCCCGACCTTGGAGACTTGGTTGACCAAGTCTCACTCTCAACTCCGGTCGTCCTCAATCCGGGTGCATTGGATGTACTTGACCACCCACTCCCTCGTCTTGGTGTCCTTGACTGTGGGATTAAGTACAATATTTTGCGCAATCTCTGCCTTCATTTTGAAGTGATTTGGTGTCCTCCTGAAACCTCTTTCGATGTACTCGTCCATGAATATCAAATCGATGCTTTGTTTTGTTCAAATGGTCCTGGTGACCCTGCCCATCCTGGGAAAGCCACACTGGCGCGTAATACACTCGCTCAGGCCGTTCAAGCAAGATTGCCAGTCATGGGTATTTGCCTTGGACATCAATTGATGGGACTTGCTTCAGGCTTGCAGACCTACAAAATGCGATACGGTCATCGTGGGGCTAACCAACCCGTTATCGATTTGAAAACTGGCTTAATCTCCATTACCAGTCAAAACCATGGTTTTGCAGTTGCAGACCCCGAAACAGGTATGCTTGCCGCCCACCCCAGTGGTGCATGCTCTCCACCTGGTGTCAATCAACATGGAGCTGAAGTTGTGGTTCGCTTTGTCAATGCAAACGACCGAACAGTCGAAGGATTAGACCTCGTTGGGCATCCTTCGTTTACTGTACAATTTCACCCTGAGGCGTGTCCAGGCCCTCATGACGCAGCACCTTTGTTCAAACAATTCCGTGACATTGTTGACGGAGCCTTAGGGGGTATGAACTGATGCCACGTCGTGACGACCTCAAGACGATTCTTGTTCTCGGTAGCGGTCCAATTAAGATTGGTCAGGCTGCAGAGTTTGATTTTTCGGGAAGCCAAGCCGTTCGTGCATTGAGAGAAGATGGCTACGAAGTCATCTTGGTCAATTCCAATCCAGCAACGATTCAAAACGATCCGGAAATGGCTGACATAGTCTACATCGAGCCATTACTTCCAGATACAGTTCGTCGTATTTTGGAAATTGAACGGCCTTGTGCATTACTTGCAGGCATGGGTGGCCAAACGGCCCTCAATATTGCCAGTGAACTCGCTCACGATGGTTCACTCGAACGCCTTGGCGTGGAATTAATCGGTTCGGATTTAGACGCCATTGATAAAGCCGAAGACCGTGAATTATTCAATCAAGTCTGCAAATCAATTAACCTTCCAATTTCAAATGCAATTGCTTGTAACACAATGGATGGAGTCATCGCGGCTGCCGAATCCATCGGGACTTGGCCAATTCTCATCCGTCCTGCTTTCACACTCGGTGGACTTGGCGGTGGAACTGCGTGGGATTTGGGGCAATTAGTAGAAATTGCTACACTTGGATTGCGTAACTCTCGAATCAATCAAGTCTTAATCGAGGAATCAATTCTTGGTTGGCAAGAATTGGAGTATGAAGTCATGCGTGACGGTGCGGATAATGCCACTATTGTTTGTACAATGGAAAACATCGACCCTATGGGCGTCCACACCGGTGAATCAACGGTCGTTGCACCCTTGCAATCCTTTTCCGATGCCGACCATCAAATTCTTCGAAACCAAGCCCTTGCTCTCATTCGGGAATTGAACATCAAGGGCGGATGTAATGTTCAATTCGCATACAATCAATCAACGGGTGAGATACGGGTGATTGAAGTCAATCCACGTGTTTCTCGTTCCTCAGCACTTGCAAGCAAGGCGACCGGATATCCAATTGCTCGCATGGCTGCAAAAATTGCAGTTGGATATACACTGGATGAATTGCCAAATCCAATCACTGGTAAAGGTACGACTGCTGCTTTCGAACCGACTCTTGATTACTGTGTGGTCAAAATTCCACGATGGCCATTTGACAAATTCCGAACGGCAGACCGTACCCTTGGTACTTCGATGAAGTCAACAGGAGAAGTAATGGCAATTGGAAGGAATTTCGAAGAGGCTTTCCTCAAAGCTTGGGCTTCTTTAGAACAAGGGTATGCTCATCCTCGCCCATTGACTCGGGCTGATGAATCCGAGGGTGAAGGTATGGCTGAACGAGCCATGACTGCCTTACCAGATTCAACACTCGTTGAATGGTGCCGGGTTGCAACCGACCGGAGAATGGGAGCATTGATTGAAGCATTCCGCAGGGGCTGGAGTGTAGAAAAAGTTCACGAAATTACTCGAATCACTCGATGGTTTTTGTATCGGTTTGAACATATTGCACAAATTGAAAAAGAAATCACTGATACCTCAGCACTCCCTGCTGAATTAAATCGAGAACAACTCCGTTCATGGAAGAGTCATGGTTTCTCGGACGAACATATTGCTGATGCATTAGCAGGTTTCCCATCAACCGGTCCCCGTTCTTTACCAGCCGGTAGAAATGAGGTAGCCGTCATGCGCCGTCGTCACACCTTGGCCTTGCACCCACGATTCCGAATGGTTGATTCATGTGCAGCAGAATTTGCTGCGGAAACTCCGTACTATTATTCAACCTATGAATTGGATGATGCCAAGGGTGTCGATTTGCTTCCGAACCTCGCTTCACGTACAAAAGAACGGCTTGTCACTGTTGGAAGTGGGCCAATCCGAATTGGTCAAGGGATTGAATTTGATTACGGCTGTGTCCATGCTGTCAAAGCAATACGTGCAGCTGGAAAAGATGCTATTCTGATCAACAATAATCCTGAAACAGTTTCGACTGACTTCGATACCTCGGACCGGTTATACTTCGACCCCTTAACTCTCGAATGCGTTTCAGAAATCCTCCTACGAGAACAAGCACATGGGATTCTTTTACAATTTGGAGGGCAAACTGCGATTAATTTAGCCTTGCCCTTGCAGGAACGCCTTCCAATTCTTGAACCACTTGGATTGAATTTGTCCATTAGGGGTACTTCGTGTGATGCAGTGGATGAAGCAAGTGACAGAGAGCGATTTGAAGCATTTGCAAAACGTGTTGGCCTTCGTATGCCGAATGGAATGACAGGTACGAGTGCTGAAGATGTCCGTGATGCTGCCATGAAAATAGGCTTCCCTGTTCTGATTCGTCCATCCTATGTACTTGGTGGTCGAGGAATGGAGATTCTTTCAAATCAACAGCAACTCGATGCGTATCTTACCGAAGCCTATCTCGCTCCAGATAAACCACTGCTCGTCGATGAATATCTTGGACATGCAACCGAGATTGATGTTGATGCTGCTTGTGACGGCAAGGATGTCTTGATTGGAGCGATCATGGAACACCTTGAGGAAGCAGGAATTCACTCTGGCGATTCGACATGTTTCATACCTGCCCAAAATATTTCAGCAGCGATGTTGGAGAAAATTGCTGAGCAAACCAAAATCATCGGACTCGGACTCAAAATCATCGGATGCTATAACATACAATTTGCACTGCAAGGTGATGATTTGTACGTGCTTGAAGTGAATCCCCGTTCATCACGAACAGTACCATTTGTCGCCAAGGCCACCGGCCTTCCAATGGCTCGGATTGCAGCAAACATTACGATTGGGATTCCTCTTTCAAAGCAAGAGATTCCTCGGAGAACCACTGGTCAAGTCTGTGTGAAAGCACCAGTCTTCCCCTTCATCAAACTTCGAGGTCTTGACCCAGCGCCAGGTCCTGAGATGAAATCAACAGGTGAAGTGTATGGATCTGATATTTCTGCTGACAAGGCTTACCTCAAAGCAAGATTAGCAACTGAGGTGCCTGTTGCAACATCGGGAGGTGCATATCTTACAGTACGCAATGAGGACAAGAAGTCTCTAATTCCAATTGCACGTGAACTGGCTGAAATTGGATTCACGCTCTATGCTACACCAGGTACATGTGATGCTCTTCGTGAGGCTGGAGTTTCTGCGAATGTAGCCTATCGTATTGCTGATAAAAACCACCCAGATGCATTGGACCTTATGCGGCAAGGTGAAGTTTCGTTCATCGTCAATGTCCCAACGGTATCCGGTGGAGCCGTACGTGATGGAAACATGATGCGACGTTTAGCTGTCGAATTGAATATACCGTTTGTCACTACTCTTCGAGGTGCGAAAATGGAAGTCGCTGCTAGTAAAGCGAAATTGAGTGGACCATTAGAGCCACGAAAGTTGACCGTTCATTACTGATCAGCAAGCACTGTATGCTTCGATGATATATTTTGTAAGCGGGCTTGTCCATGCTAATTCGCTGATACCTTCTTCACCTTCAACGTCAAAAATTCGAACAACATCTCGAACTCGTACATTGCCTGCTGAGGAACGGGCTAGAATGGTTGCAGCCTTGACTGCTTTACCAGTGCCGTGCGGGTCATAGATTGTATCGAGTGCCTCTTTGAGGAACCAATCGGCTTTCCCACCAGGTTCGCCTTCGTATGTACGTGTGATTTTCTTTGACCCGAACATTCCACTGGACTTCTTCTTCTTTTGAGTGCCAGCAGCTGCTTTGCTTGCTGCGTCTTTCGTAGAAGTTCCTGAACTCTTTGCTTTGGTTTGTTTTGGTTTGGATGTTGCACTTGAAACAGAGCGACCTTTGAATTCCTCTTCAAGTTCAGCCCGTATCTCTTTTTCAATCTCGCTTCGAATACTCTTTTCAAGTTTAGAGCGCAATTTACCTTCTACAGCAGCAGGGTCTCCATGTGCAAGCTTATTGAGAGCGTCGTCACGTTCGTCTTGCATAGCCTGCATGACATTGATGTAGTGCGCAGCAACTTGGATGAGTGATGTTTCCATCGATGCCTCTAATTGCATTGAAACAACTTCGCTCGATGACTCTCGCCACTTGCGCCATTGGAGCATAGTGTTCGCATGAATGTCAGAGCCACATTTTGGGCAGAAACTTCGTTTTGGAGGTTTGAGGACAGGTATGGCCCGCATCGACTCAGGGTCGATACCTTCGTGTTCACCACTCGCAACATCGTGAATGTGAGTTGATGCTTCCATTCCGTTATCCATTGCTTCTCGGAACAAACCTTCCTTGAGGTCTAATTTCCCTGCTTGAATTAAATCCCATCCATTTGTTCCTCGAACAACTGCACGAATCGCTGCATTAGCTGCAGGTGATTTACCCCATTCGTGATTTGCAAACACAGAACTTGACTCATTTCCAGTCGCTTCAACAGAAAAGGCATCTGAAATGTCGACTTCTTCACCCTCTGCTGGAGCAGCAATTCCCAATACAATCGGGTTTGCACCATCTTCGATCTTTGCAATCATATCGAACTTCTCTGCCATTGAGAGGTCATCACGAATACGAATGACTTCCTTTAATTGGTTCAAATCGTGACCTGTGGCGGTAATTGGTCCTTGGCCAGTCAAGTCGTGTCCACATGAGAGACAAAACTTGGCTGCGGCTTCAACACCTGCTTCACAAGTTGGACAGTATACTCCCGCCATAGAGGGCAATGGTTGCCCACCACTTTTCAAGTGTGACGGTCGGAAAGAGCAAAAAAGACTCGAAAGAACTCCAAATTAGAGAAACCAATCAGTTTCCAAGAACCTGTACACATGCGTCCAGTAGGCTGAGAATTTCTTCTCTGTCCATTTCGGCAAGAATTGGGGCTAACCGAGGTCCTTTCTCAGTACCCATCAGCGCTGCATAGGCCACTTTGAATGCACTTCGAGGCGATTCATCGAGATCTTTTGCTGACTGAGGGATGGAAGCACCAATTGCAGTTGCATTCCACTCACATGTGTTCAATGAAACAACTAACGAATTCATGATTCGACGCTCGACTTCATCAAGTTCTTCGAGCATGGCGTTGTTTGGTTCGGTGAGGATGTTAATCCGCATTTCACTTGGAAAATGGTCTGATTGAATCCAATAACGCATACGTGTGAGCCTGTCTTGTAATTGGGGGGTGATTTCCTTAAGCGCCCCAGATGCTTGTAGACTCGTCCACACGTCCGAATCATTCTTCTTGGTTTGAGCGAGTAATGCAAGATGACGAAATGTCACAGCAGTTGCTTCAACCTGTTGACCAGAGACAACTGTTGCCATTTTCATGGCTCCTGCAGCATCTTCGACTTGCACTTTTTGTCTTCGGCTGAGTTCTTCATTCGCCAATTCCTGTTGGAAATCTCTTGCAGCAAGTCGTTCGAATTCGTCAGCTAAGGTAACTAGCCCCATCCCCGTATCGAATTCAATCGCCTTATTGGGTTTTGATTTAGCAACTAAGAGTCGCAATATTTCAGGAGGAACCAATCGCAATGCTTCGATTGGACCAATGGTATTACCAGCAGATGATGACATTGCACCCTGGCCCTTTAGACTGATCCACTCATAGACAAGTGGATGAGGGGGCTCATGGCCAAGTATTTGCACGATTTCTCGGCCGGTTGAATAGGAGCCTCCTGCAGCACCGTGGTCTTTTCCAAACGCCTCACAGGTTACGCCAATCCAGCCCCATTTTGCAGGCCAATCGATTCGCCAAGGTAATTTCCCTTCGCCTTTGGTAATGTTCGAAGAACCCGAAACCCCGTATTCATCTTCCCAATGAACAAGCGGATACTCATAGCCTGTGACTCGAACTTTGTCGAGTCCTCCACGAGAATTTAGCGGACTCCATGGGAACCAACCATCGGGTAGTTCACGTCCAGATATCCGCTCAATGGCTTCACGTATGTCATCAGCACGGTCACACGCTGTTTTAGAAAGTTCAGCGAAGCGTCCGCTTCTATAGGATTCAAGGTTGTCGATAAGTCGAGGGCGAACACCAATTTCTTCAAGCGCCTTGAGGAATGGTTCGAGGAAGTGATTCGCATAGGTCCAGCCTTCATTTTGGAACCGTTCCCAATCGGGGTTTCCATCTTCTTTGGGTGCTGGAATCGCACCTAATTGATTTCCAACAAATTGTTCGTATTCGGGTCCAAGGAAATCGTAAACCTTTCGTAAAGGATCCGCACTGTCGATGATGAATACAAAATCAACAGTAAGTCCTGCATCTTTTGCTGCACGAGCAATCATATCTCCAGTAAGAATTTCACGAAGATGTCCAATATGAAATTCTCCACTTGGCGTGATTCCTGTCGATATGACATGCGTATCGCTCTTGTGAGCGAGTGCTTGTGCTGCGACATCTGCCCAGTGCATGAGTTCACCTCAGACAGGAACAGCTCGAATCATACCGCGGAGTGGTACTCCATCGATTTCATTGCGAGTTGTTTTGTTCACTAGGACGATCACTAAGCCAACATCTCCACCAGCAGCTCGAATTGAACCGATGGTCTTGCTGAGCGTAGTTCCAGAGGACATGACGTCATCGACGATGACAACCTTCTTGCCAGAAACTTGACCGTATTTACTTGAAAGGACTCCATGCCCATCATCACCTTCGACATTTCGATAGATGGTGTATTCTGAGCCTAAGCACCGAGCAACTTCGTGAGCAAAACTAATTCCATTGATTGAGATTCCAACAATTGTATCGATGTCGGCTGCTCCGAGTTCTTCATCAGCAATATCTGCCATAATTGACCCAATCGCAGCAATTCGTTCAGGGCGAACGCCAATGCTTCTCCAACCGATTCGAACATCAGTAGGTCGTTCACCAGTTTCTCCTTCAGCCAAAAGCCAAGAGATAGTGTCTTGCGAAAGAGATAACTCGTCGGCAATTTGTTGGGAATTCAACCCTTCTTTTCGCAAACCGAATGCCTGTGCTCGTAGTTCTTCAATACTTACTGCCATTGTACTCATTCGGCGGTAGGGACACTAACTCATCAACCCTTTGCACATTCATGATGTGTAGCCCCCAAGATGGCTTGCATCCAAAGGCTTCAAGAAAGAATGACGCAGGGCCTCATCTATGAGCGACTTTGATTATGAGTCCTTGCTCGACAGAGCACGGGAAAATATCCCTGAAGAAATCTCTTCGAGATCCCGATGGCGATTGCCAGAGCCGCAAATTATGATCGAAGGTCAAAACACAATCTTCCGTAACTTTAACGAAGTTGTTTCAATGATGGACCGAGATGATAACCACGTGTATCAATATCTTTTGAATGAACTTGGTACATCTGGTTCACGAGATGGACCTCGTGCACGATTCAAAGGACGTATTCCTCCAAAGAGAATCAAGAGAACGCTCGTAAATTATGTGAACTCCTTCATCAAGTGCAGTCAATGCTCTGCTCCAGATACGCATTTCGTCAAGCAAGACCGAACGACTTTACTCAAATGTCAGGCTTGCGGTGCTACTCGCCCAGTCAAACTTTGATTCTCATCTCGATCTTACTCAAGTTTGAGACGGTGCTTTTCTGCTATCGTTCCAGAACGTAGATGTTCAAGAATATCTTTGACGGCATTTTCATCTGGAATTGAGTACCAAACCCCTTCCGGATAAACGACGCATGTTGTTCCAAATTCACAGAAATCGAGGCACCCCGATTTCTGAACCCTTACATGAGGGATTCCTGCTTCTTTGGCGGAGGTTTTCAGCAGCCGCATTAAATCTAAACTACCTCTTCTCGAGCAAGAAGGACGGCTTGCCCCCTCTGGCCGTTCATGGCCACAAACAAACACATGGCGTTCATAGCCAGGTGTTGTCCGTCCTTTTGGGTCAGTTGGCATGCTTTCACTCCACGGACATTTGAGAAATCTTTTGAGCAAGATCGTAATCTTTCTGAGTAACGGCTTCAACTGAATGCGTGAACAGTTCGACCACGACATAGCCCCAGCCAAAGTGAAGTTCAGGATGATGGTTTTCCTGTTCGGAAAGAACAGATATAGCATCGATGAATTCTTTTGCCAACGCAAAATCTTCAAATTCATATTCAGCCATCAGGCGTCCATCGATGAGTTCCCAGCCATCTGGGGTCTTCATTCAATCATCCCCAGAGATGAGCATCGTCACTGCCTTCGCTCTCTTTCTCCACTTTTTCATGGAGTTTTGAACGTCGCTTCATATCAGCTCGTTCGAAAGCAAGCAAACCTTTGTCATCAATATATGCAGGTCGAGTGTGTGCTACTAAGACAATCTGTGCAATGATGTCTCGTGCAATGTAATGGGTTTGGCCATCATTGGTCAACAATTCAATACTGGATTTGCCAGAGGAGAGAAGTCGTCCACGGAGCCAAGTTTCATCATCAGATACGATTGATCGAGCATCCACAAGAATCTCTACAAAATCATCGCGTCGTAGGCCATGGCGTCTTTTTAGTAAATCTCCATTGTGAACATCTACAAATTTTGAAAGATCCGGAGATCCCATGTCTTCCCAAAGTGGTGTTGCCCAATCGGGTAGTTCGACTCCCTGCCTCTTTTTGTTCGCCATGTACAGTTCACGGGGCGAGGCTACTTGAACCTCGCTCTTTGAATAGCATGAAACCAACATTGACCCAATTCCAACGGATGTCTTCATCAAGTATGGGCCACCGGCTAAGAACGGGGAGAAGTGTATGAAAGTCTCATGGCGTAAACTCCCTACTGTTTTACTCGAAGAAGAAGTCCTTGACAAAGCCTTCTCTAGAGCAAAGAAAGCAGCAGACCGAGTCGATGATTCAGACCGAACCTTTCGAGTCCGTAAACAAATGAACCGAATGGTTCAAACCGCTGCCGATATTATTGCTACAACCCTTCTTGACACCGTTAGTACATGGCCATCTTTAGACCAATCACCTCAATTTGATGTTTCCATGATCGATGCATGTGTTGGGTGTGATGATTATCGTCATCATCTTTCAATGCTTCAGTGGGGTGCGAGGCAAGTCACAAGCATCGCGACTCAGAACAGCAAAAAAATCGTTCGAACTGCCAATACCGAACTTATGCACACAGCTCGCAGAGAGGCATACGGGCGAATCTCATCGATCTTACGTCGTGTTGGCCCTTCTTTGTCTTGGTTAAGCGAAGCGCGTGAAACACTCAAGCGCCTTCCTACTGTTGACCATATGCTTCCATGTATCGTGGTTTGTGGTGCTCCGAATGTAGGTAAATCAGCTTTCATTTCCGCTTTGAGTTCTGGAAAGATGGAAGTCAATCACTATCCCTTTACCACGAAACAAATTCACGTTGGACATTTTATCCATCGCCGGTTGCAATACCAGTTAGTCGATACTCCAGGTCTCTTAGACCGCCCTCTGGAAATGCGCAATGCTATTGAATTACAAGCGATTGCAGCATTAGAGAACATAGGTTCACTGGTGCTTTTCCTCGTTGATGAGAGTGAAGCATGTGGCACTCCAATCGAAGAACAACATCATCTGTTAGAAGATGTTCAAAAACTTCTTCCAGGGACTGACATGATGGTTGTCACTTCAAAAGCCGACCTTTTGAAACCACTTCCCGAAAATTGGGATGAAGTTGTTGCTGCTGAGGAGGAATGGCGCGAAGAAGGCTCAGGTGGAGAACCTGTCTTGCCACTCTTGTATGACTTGAAAGGGCGAGTTACGATGTCTGCAACAGAATTTGTTGGTATGGATGCAATGCGATTAGAAATCGTTCGCCGAGTGAATCTTGCTCGACCAGTTGATCCAATGGCGTTACCAGACGGTTGGTATCGAAGAGACCAAGACGATTGATCACATTTGTTCGATTGGAACAATACCCAAACCTTCCATGCTGGTTCGCATGAGGTTACGGGCAATTTCTGAGAGTTGTAAATTGAATACATTGAGTTCTCCATCTTTGAGAATCATACAATCTCGATAGAAACTGTTGAACGAGGTTGCTAATTGTAGTAATTGGTTTGCAAAGAGATGCGGGCGACGGTCATTGACTGCCTTTGATAACACATCTGAGTGAACACAAATGGTCCGTAGCAACTCAATCATGCCCTTTGGCATCTGTGATGGAACCGGAATATCTTTGTTTGAAATATTCGCTTCGATGTCAATGCCTGCTTTTTGACACTTTCTCACTATAGAACATGCTCTTGCATGACTATACATGACGAAAGGCGCAGAGCCACCTTCGAATGCTAATGCTTCTTCCCAACGGAAGGTAAATCCCTTGTCAGGACTGACTTTTATGATGTTAAATCGAACAGCTGAGGTGCCAGCAGCCTCGGAGATGGAAGTGACCAGTTCCTCAGAGTAGTCGGGGTGGAGTTCACGAACAACTGCTGCTGCTTGTGCTTGAGCCTCTTCCAGTAAATCATCCATATAGACGACATTACCCTTTCGGGTTGACATTTTCCCTTCTGGCAATTTGATAAAGGAATAAAACAACACATCAGGAGTCTTTTGACCTAATTCGGTCAAAGTCATACCGACTTGCTTTGCCTGTAGTTTGTGGTCTTCACCAAGCACATTGATCAGTTGGTCACATTGATTCCATTTCCAGATGTGGTAGGCGATATCTCTGGTCGCATACAAAGAAGAGCCATCGCCTCTGCGGAAGAAAAATTCGGTTTTACCTTTCAAGCCCCGTGCGCCCAAATCCAAATATTCAGCACCGTTATCAGCAACTCCATGAATCTCAAAGGTCTTGAATTTCTCCATCAATTTGGCAACATCACCATTGGTGACAAACATCGACTCTTTGGTAAAGGTATCAAAGGCAATTCCAAGCCGTTGTAAGGTAGAGAGCATGCCATCCAATACCGGTTGGTATGCGTCTTGGAATGCTTGCAAGACCGCTTCATCACCGTGTTCGCTGGCGTGAACCATTCGTCCGATTTCGATTTCAATTTCTTCTTTATCTGAACGGTTTTCTCGTATTGATTGTGCTGCTTGGTACCATCGAACCCGTTCATGGTCAGCTTTCCCTTGCCATTTTGGATTGACTGGGTCTCTTTGGTCAAGTGTTTGTTCCACTTCTTCAGCGGAAAGATTTGCCAGTGCCCAGGCTAACACACCCACTTGCTTCCCCATGTCATCAACATAGTATTCTGCACGAACATTATTGCCGTGGAGGCGATGTAAACGAACCAGTGTATCACCTAATATGGCGTTGCGTGCACGTCCGACGTGGAACGGTCCGTTTGGGTTGGCTGAAGTGTGTTCAATGAGAATTTGTTGTTCAACTGCAGGTTTTTTGCCGTATGCGTCACCAATTCGAACGCCATTATCCATCACTTGATTTGCGAGCCAATGCGGGTCTGCTTTGATGTTGAGATAACCTGCTACGGCATTGACTTCTCCAAGAGCAGGATTGCTCGAGAGTGCTTCGGCAAGTTTTTCTGCGATTTCTACCGGGGAGTTCCCGAGTTGCTTTGCAAATGGAAAACAAGGTAACGAGAGATCGCCTTGTGCGTGTTCTCTCGAGCGAACGAGCATGCTTCGCCAGTGTTGTGAAGTGACACCGATGCTTTGCAGTGCAGTTTCAAGAAGAGGTTCAAGGACGGTTCTGAGCATTTGCATGGAAACACCTCACATCATGGGATAGCGGCAGATGCCAGCAAGCCCTCCAAATCCAAGGAGCAATTGTGAACCTTCTTCGGTATCTACTGATATATAGACAATCTCAGTGTTGCTTTTAGCCGCTAAGACTCCGAGTTCATCAATAAGTGAAACGTTCTTCAATTCTTTTGCAGCGTCGCCTGATGCATCACATGAAGGACAGTTCGGTAATGCTTCCATACGACCAACGCTTGCAGTCCATTCGTGGTTACACGAACCACACTCCAAAGTAATCGAATTCTTTCGCAGGCCTTCGGATACCAATAAACGCCCAACAGCGCCTTGTTCAAGTGCTTCACGTATCATCTTTTCACCGTACGTTGCTTTTGGTGCAGGTTTGACGAGTTCACTTAGGAAGGCATTCATGACTTGGCGTTCTGCATCAAGTTCAATTTCGCCCATCATGGCTCCAGCATTCTCGACTAATTCACGAACCCCGCTGTCGTTTGAGTAACCTACGTCAAAAGTAGTTTTGGCGATCTTCTTGACGATTTCGTGGTGGAAATAATCATTTTTGACAACGAAATCTTTTGTAGCGCCTGGGCCACCGACGATAATTGCCTGGATGTTCTCTATATTTGGCAGCCAGTATGACGAAGCATGTTCTGATGCTCTCTTGAAGAAATTGTGCGCAGCTTCTTCAATTAACCGTTCGAAACGTTGAGCGGATTGACCACCTTGTCGGTGTTTGCCCATAATATTGGACACTAAGTGCTCTTGAACGTGAATTCTCTTTCCGGATGCAATACCAAATGCTGCTTCGGAACGGTCGATGACAAACAAGCCGTATGACTTTTTATCGACCAGCATGTCTTCGAGTTGCGTCAACTCAAACACTGAATCGCACCGATATCTGAATGAAATCAACGGTTGTGGCGGTTCTTCAACAACGACATTTATCATTCGGTTCTTGTTGTTTCCAATAATGATTGAACCAACAAAAAGTGCAATGCCATGTTCTCCAGCATTTTTGTATTTAGAAAGTGTGGACAGAGCGGATTCAATAGCGCCTTGAACATTTTTCCGTGTTCCTTTGGATTTGATGTTCGCAGCCTGCCCGTGTTCGTTTTGAAGCAAGGAACGGGCATCGGAAACTTGTCGGTCCGGTGGGATGATAATAGTGACCAATTCAGTTCCAAATCCTTTCATTTCTCTCAAATCTTCGAGAGCGATTTTCAGACGAAGTCGTCGCGTTGCGAGAACAGCATCATCTGACATAGGAGTGGGCCTCATTTCAATGGCATGGTTGAGGGGTCTTCAACTCTCTTATGCAGTTCAATCGTTTCCTTTCACATTTTAACTCGATTGATGACCGTAACTCTGTGGTCAAGGGGGATAGTCTCAAAGTATGGACGCGTAAGGAGTGTTTGATGACCCGTCGTCAAGTCGTTGCTTTGGGAGGTAGCCTCCTGCGCCCTGAAGAGTCTGAACAACGTACAGCGTGGTTTGGACAAATCCGACAACTTGCGGTGCATATCGAAGGTAATGGTCGGCACCTTGGAATTGTTGTGGGGGGTGGTCTTCCTGCTCGCGAAGGAATCGAACTGGCCAAGACCATGATAAGTGACAGTTACCGTCTTGATGAGGTTGGGATTGCAGCAACTCGTCTCAATGCCACCATTATTCAACAAATTCTTTTGGACATCGGTATCGATGTTGCTCCTGTTATTCCCACGACCACTGAACAGGCTGCAGAACTTCTTGCCAAGCATCATTTGGTCATCATGGGTGGGACAACACCCGGCCATACAACCGATGCAGTAGCCGTCGCTTTTGCTCGTGATGCTGGAGCTGGACATTGTATTATTGCCACGAATGTCAGCCATGTTTTCGACAAAGACCCTCGCGAACATGAGGATGCCCAATCGTTCAGTTCGATGACGTTTGACCAACTTGCAGAAATTACTGGTATCGATGAACCGCTTGCACCAGGTGCATCTGCAGTCATCGACCCGATTGCGGTTGGGTGGGCTAAAAAAGCCGCCATTACTCTTGCAGTCCTTGATGGGCGCAACATGCTACTCTTGGAAGAAGCATTGGACGGAAAATCGTTCGAAGGAACACTCATTCAATGAGGTGGAATTATGGTAGATACAAATAAAGTAAAGGAAAACCTCGCCAAAATGGGAAATAAAGCACGGAACTCTCTTTCCACGGGTAAAGTACAACCTCACAAGCATTGTCGAATTTGTTTTACTCCAATTAAATTGTCATCAGAACCACGTGTCTGTAAGGACCAAGCTTGTATCGATAAGAACATTCGTGATGAGAGAAACCAAAAGCAGATGCGAATTTGGATGTTTGTTTTCCTTGGATTATTTGCCTTCAGTTTTATTGGACCAATCGTTCTTCGTTCAGTCCTTTGATCCGAGGGCAGATTTCCTTCTAAATTCATCAAGCATCTCTTGAGGTTCTTTTTCTCCGAGCGAATCAACCTTTGAAATCGCTTTCATTTGGTCGCCAAGTTTGAACAATTCACTAAAAGCTTCATCTATATTCTGTACTTGCTTCAAGAATCGAATTGGTGGCCATCCGCAATCAATGACACCAGGTTCGAGTGTACTTTCTTCAACCCAAGCCGCACAAGCATCACCGTGGCAGAGTGCTGAGAAGTTATCTAAATCCATCCAGAAGGTTCGGCGACCACAAACCGGGCAATCTTTACATTCCATTGTTGAAAGTACATTTACTCCATTTTCGCCGATGACATCGATGTCCCATACAACAACGGTCGAAGAGATGAGTAACATTTGGTCACTCTTTTTGAGAAAAGTACGTAAGACTTGCCACGCCGTTTCTTCACTTGAAAAGCATCCAAGTGCTAATGAATTGCCACCTTCTTCAACGACTGAAGCAACATAGACACGCTGGACTTCATCGGCCATAGCATGTCGTGGATGTTGCTGGGTTTCAAGCCTCGCTCAGTTCCGAGTCCATTCCAGTTCAACAACAGCCAAGCCACCTGGGTGCGGGAGAGGGGCTTCTGGCTTTTCGATGCGAACATGTAATGTTTGGACTTGGGACTTGACACAGAGTTCATCGACGACCTTTTGGGCCATTGTTTCCATGAGTAGAATTGGCTTTTCCGATTGTAACATCACTTTGTCAATGGCAATTTGGATATCGGCATAATTCAATGTTTGATCGAGTTTTTCTTCGATCTGTGAATTTCCAAGGGTTGCCCAGACGCTGTATACGAACGGTTGGTCGTGTTCATGCTCATGTGAATAATAGCCATGTTTAGCCATCACTGTATAGGATTCTAAAGCAACTCGAATCGTCATTGAATCACCTATTCGTCGCGCTCATGGACCCAAATCAAATGGTATCCAAATTGAGTTTTGACTGGTTCAGATACTGAAGCAACAGGCATTGACCATACTGCTTCCTCGAATTCACGAACCATCTGGCCTTTACGAAACCAACCGAGGTCTCCACCTTTTTGGCTTGAAGGGCAGGTACTCTTTTTGCGAGCAAGTTTTTGAAAATCTTTCAATTTCTCAACCTTATCCTTGATTTGAACGGCTTCTGACTTTGAAGTCACAAGGATGTGAGATGCCCATGCACTTGGAGCTACCATGTTACAACCCACCGACTTCAGTTATTGAAACTCTTGCACTCAAACACTCAGGTCATACGCAAGCAATCTCATGTAGGTTCCATAAACGGTTGTGGATATGGCTAAGGATTCTTCATTGAATCTGTCCATTGAGTCAAGATAGGTATGGTATTCCCAACTACCGCTGCCGTAGCAGACCACAGCACGGCCATTCTTGCCGTTGAGGTCATAGACAAACGGACAATGGTCGGAATTGCATGGCATTTGATTTTCGTCACCTTGGGCTCCATCAAGCAGGCTGAATTGAATGTCATACTTATCTGCGATTTCACTTCTCTCTTGTTTGTAAAGATCGGTAATGCGAACGATATGGCCGTAGTCATCTTCGTTATTGGTGAACAGTCGCAAAGAGTTCCCTCTCTCGGAGAAATCAGCATCGACGTGGTTCATATCGAGGTTGATGTATAATCGAAGGTTATCACTTAGGCTACTCTGCATCTGTTCAACATACGCTCGACTGCCCCACAATCCTTCTTCCTCGCCACCCCAGGTGCAGAATCGAATCGTTCGTTCAGGAGTTCCAGTTTCATTGACCACCTCAGCGATTTGCCGAGCCATCTCCAAGATACTCGAAGTCCCCGAGGTATCGTCAACAGCACCTTGGCCGTGATAGACCGTATCGTGATGTCCACCAGCGATGACCAATTCAGAAGTTCGGCCTTGAATCGTTCCGCATGGAACATAGATGGTCAGTTCTTGGTCGTTGGTGACATCAATAATAAGTTCTATAGAAGCGGGGGCACCTGTTGAATTGATGACCATTGTTTCAAAGATTTCTCCCGCATCTTTCGACATTGAGATGAACGGTATATCGGTTGGAATACTGCCTCCGTTTGCCTCAACCAAAGCATCATAGTTTGTTCCTTTGAAAATCGGCACGCAGTCGTTGCCTTCGATTTTACCACAGTTGTAATTCTTGTTGACACTGATCAGTCCTGCAAGGTCATTGCTGGCCGCATTACTGTAAAGTTCCGTGTTGCCCAGTTTCGAACTGTCACCTCGGACATAACCGATTGTTCCGGTTGCCGATTGCCACAATGCTTCGTCGGTACCATTGCCGAGGTCGGTTACCGTAATGTCTTCATCAAACATGTATTCAGATTGGCCGGAGAATCCTTGGATGACGTAATCAACTCGATGTTGGAAGGGTGTAATTTGAGAATCTCCTGAAAAAATTAAACCTTCGCAGGCAAGAGATAATGCACCACGGACACAGAGTCTGAAACTCGGTTCTGAATCAATACTATGCATTGGGACTTGGAACTCATTGATTTCAGCATCGTAGCCCATTTCCTGAAACCGCTCGCTGATGTATTGCGAAGTGTTGGCTTCTTCATCTGAGCCACTCATTCGTCCTTCCCAGTCTGGGTGTCCAAGATCGACCAGGTCTTGGGCAAAGTTTCGAGCTTGCGTTTGGTCAAAGTCAATTAATTCGTAATCGTAGTCTCTCTCAAAGCCAAGCCATGCTGGCTGTATGACAAAAATAGTGGCGGTCACCATAATGAGGGCCAATCCAATGGCGACCAATCCACCCAGATTCAACGGGCCATAGACCGTTGTTGACATGCGTTGTTTGAAGGTCAGAGGAGATTCAAAGTCCTCCTCTTCCAGGCTCAAATTCTTCATGGATGCGGTTTCTTTCATGGCTGGAGCATCATTTATCTCATCCCAAACCTTCTCTGCTGAAGCCTCAGTTGAAACCAGGCGTTGTATGAGGAGTGATTTATTGCCGCTGACTGGAAGTCCTTGACTGCGTAGCATATCTTTGAGCTCAGCAACGGAGTGCTTTGACAATGCTGATTCGTCCATGCACCGCTTAGGGGGGTTTGGTTCAAGAATGCGGCGGTACGCTGCTTACTCGATTTCTTCACCAGTCCATCGTTGGCCAAGTGTATGTTCAATGCCGATATGGTCGAGGATTCGTGCGACGACAAAGTCTACGATATCATCAAGTGATTTTGGATGATTATAGAATCCAGGTGATGCTGGAATAACGATTGCACCCCACTGGGAAAGTTTGAGCATGTTTTCCAAATGTACTGTGGCATACGGTGCTTCTCGTGGGACAATAATGAGTTTTCTTCGCTCTTTCAAAGCAACAATGGCAGACCGAGTAATCAAGTTGTCACCGATTCCAGCACCTAACTTACCAAGCGTGGTTCCTGAGCATGGACAAAGAACAACTGCGTCTATGTTTGCAGACCCCGATGCAGACTTCGCACCGATGTTTTTGTCGTTTTCGAGAAGTGCGCCTGTTGATTCTGCCAACTCTTCTTTGGTTGTATTGCATTCGTGCTTCAAGGTGATTTCACCAGCATTGGTAACGACCAACCGAACTGGAATATCCTTCCCTCGAAGAACTTGAACCAAACGTTGACCGTATACTGCTCCTGATGCCCCAGAGATTCCTACAACAACTTCGCCCATGCTTGTTGGTTGGGCTTCTACCTTTTATGCACTTGTTTTCAAGTAACTCATAGTTTTGAGTGAAAACTTCAGAGCGAACTCTTCTCTTTGTTTTGACTTCGAAGAATCGATTCGTCCATTGTTTGGAGAAGCGCAACAAGCAATTGGTCACGTTCTATGGTATGCCCGAGTTGAGCAAGTGAGGTTGTCGTATCGTTATCGAGGCCACAACCGGCAAGCATCTCTACTCTTCCTTTCGGAGTGTCGTAATTGATGGTGAAGCCATGGCGTGATGTCCATCGCAAAAACGAAAGTCCAATGCTTGAGATTTTTTTATCATCGACCCAGACACCTTGCATTCGTTCATCTCTGACGCCTTTAATCCCACATACTGCAAGGGCTTTGATGATCCATTCTTCAAGAATCGAAATAATGGCGGCAACCGAAACTTCTCCCTCTAAATCCCATTTGAATATTGGATAGGCCACTAATTGACCTGGACCGTGCCATGTCAAACCACCACCTCTGTCCACTGGGTGTGTGAGATAATCTTCAGGGGGCTGGATTCCATCGTTTCGTGCACGAGGGCCTACTGTGACAATTTCCGGATGTTCTAAAATCAACAATGTATCTGGGATGGCCTCATCGATTCTCTGCTTCTGGAGTTCCCTCATCAAATCGAGGGCCTTAGTGTAGTCGACCAAACCCATGAGCCGGACATCGACTTTACGTTCTCCGCTCATGGTTGCTCCAAGGCGCAACATGGCATCAATTCATGCCTTGTCAAAATTGACCGGTTGAACCAAAGCCACCTTGGCCACGTTCTGTTTTGCCGAGGTCTTCGACTGAAGTTTCTACAATATTGACCTGAGGGACGGGTGCAAACAAAAGTTGTGCTAC
>CAJJCQ010000022.1 GCA_905182725.1 uncultured Candidatus Poseidoniales archaeon | reverse complement strand
CCATGGTATGTTATCGCCGAAGCAATTCGTTTCGAATGAAACGATTCAACCTTGGAATGTTGGATAATACTGTTGAGTGTATTGAATGGCATTGGCTTGTGGATAGCCTTGTGCGATCAATCCATTGTAGTATTCTCGAGCAGGGTCTGGTTGGACCGGCGCAGGTTGAGCCACGGGGGCAACAACTGCTGGGGCTACTGCGGCAGCAACGGGTTGTGCTGCTGGTTGAGCATACATGTTTGGCATACCAGCGGTAGGAGCAGGTGTTGCAGCATAGCTTGGCATCATGACTGCTGGTTGAGCACCCATGTTCGGCATGGCAGGCATTGCACCACCCATTGGAGCGAACGTACCATCCGTCCATGACTTTTCAACACCCTCTTCTTCAGGCTTTTTGAGGAACAGAACGGCAACTACGGCAAGTATAGCCACAACAAGAACTCCACCGATTCCAAAGACAAGCATGGTCGAAGAAGAAGCGCCATCGTTTGCAGACTTGTCCTTGAGCCAACGTAGAGGGTCATCAGGATACGCATCTGCTCCATCACTCACAGACCAATCGCCTGCTGGGTTCGAGTAGCCATCACCGTCTCCATCAAAGCAACCAATGCGGTCGATTGTAGAGTTCCCAGCACCGGAAATACATGCATCTGCACCATCAGCAAGGGTCCAGTTTCCATCAGGGTCGGAGATTCCATCACCATCTGTATCTGCACAACCATACCGGTCGATGCTTGAAGTATCACGAATGGTCGGACAATCATCAGGAGTAAGGCCATTTGGATTCTCTCCAAAGCCATCACTGTCTCCGTCTGCCCATTGTGTCGGCTCGTCAGGGAAAGCATCACCACCCATGTCGTATCCCCAAGAGAAGTCGGCGTTTGAGTAGCCATCACCGTCTGAATCCATACAACCAAAACGATCGATGGTTGAGTTACCGGCAACTGAAGGGCAAGCATCTGGTTGGTTACCCGAAGCATTGTCTCCGAAACCATCCATATCTGCATCTTCCCATTGCGTAGCATCGCTTGAGAAAGCATCCATCAGGTCGTACCAGCCATCGCCATCAGCATCTGGACAGCCAAGTGTATCATCTTGCCAAGAGTTCCCTGAACGGGTAGGGCATGCATCTTGCGTTGCAGCATCCATTACCATTTCACCTGGCCAAGAAGATTTCCGGTCAGTCCATGTGGAATTGCCCCAATTGTCGCCAAAACCATCTTCATCAAAATCTGACCATTGAGTCGGATCGTTCGGGAAGTAATCCGCACCGTTTCCGACGTTCCAAGTTGTATCGGAATTTGAGTAGCCATCTTCGTCAGCATCAAAGCAACCTAAACGGTCGAGAGTGGAAGTTCCAGGAACGGAAGGGCATGCATCGGGTGTAACGCCTTGTGCATTATCTCCAAATCCATCTGAATCGGCATCGGCCCATTGAGTGACTTCGTCGGGGAATGCATCATCAGCATTCGACCAACCGTCTCCATCGTTGTCAGGGCAAGCATTTGAGCCATTAAGAGTCGAATTACCTGCCTCACTTGGACAATCATCAGTCGAGTCTGACCAACCATCACCATCGGTATCAAGACAGCCAATGGTACCATTTGTGGAAGTTCCAGCGAGAGTTGGACAATCGTCATTGGCATCGTCGAATCCATCAGCATCGTCATTGAGATCTTCATCACTGTCCCGGCATCCATCGCCGTCAATATCGTTGGTAGCTGTATCTGAAATCCAAGTTGGTCGAGGTGGATTGTAGGAAGTGTAAGGGCAGAGGTCGTCGACATCAAGGACTTGGTCGTTATCATCATCAGAATCTTCAGTATCGTCTTTACAACCGTCATTATCCCAATCTGTTGAAGCAGACGGATTGTCAGTATCTTGCATACTGGTCCAATTAAATTCGCTGTTCCGAGGACAGAAATCAGGGTAATTATCAGTGAGGCCATCGTTGTCATCATCTGAATCACATGCATCGCCTAAGCCATCGCTGTCAGTATCGGCTTGACTCGGATTGGAAACATTTGGACAGTTATCATCGACATCGACTATACTATCACTGTCAGAGTCTTTCAGTGCTGAAGGGTCAAACACCCATACATAGGCATCTCTGCCACCAGATGAAGTCAAAGTAGAACCATCATGCGTCATTGAACCTGAATACGAGCCTGCGATACCAATGTAGTCGCTCATGTTGACGCTCATAGCCCAAGCATAGTCATATTGTGAACCGCCAATGAGTTCAGTCCAATCGAGTGCACCTGTCGATGAGAGGCCAACGACGAAACCATCATGGTTTGAAGGAACCAATGTTGTGGCTCCTGCGGTATGTGATGCAGTAAGATAGCCACTGTACACGACTGCACCAGATGAGGTGACTGCGAGGGCTTGGGCTTCGTCAGCTCCACTTGAACCCGAGACAAATGCCCAACTGTTAGAAGTGGAAACTGCGCTTCTTGCTACAAAGATATCATTTCCGCCATACATGGCACTTGCAGTCCAACCGCCACTTGAGATCGTTCCACCAAAGGTTCCTGCAAGATAGGTATCTCCTGCGGAATCAATTGTAATGCTCGTGACAACAGTTTGTTGACCACTGGCGCCAATTCCTTTCAGATTGAGTACACCGCCGGTGGCATCTAATTCCACAATCACAGCGTCAAGTGTACCCACTGCAACATAACTTGAGGTGGACCATTGAGCAAATCCATCAGAAATTGTTGCTAATTTGATTCCCCCGGAAGGGGTAACTGCAGAATCAATAATACGGTTCGTACCAATTCCGCCACCACTGATCACCCAATCAAGGTCGCCAGTCATTCCCGAGTATTTTGCGACAAAGACCTGAGTACTCGAGACATTCAAAGCAAAACCGCCAAAGTCTGTTTCACCTTGGAATTCACCAGTGACAAAAATATCACTCCCAGTATCGAGTTCAATACCGCTGGTCACACTGTATTCACCAGAACCGTTCACTAAGGTGCTAAAACTATTGGCCCATAGCCAATTGCCCATTGGATCTGCTTTCGCAAAGAATCCTTCGTAATGGAAACCAGAGTTCGTATTGGTGATGATTGATGGGGGATTACCTTGACCGCCGGAAAAGGAAATCTCACCATAGAAATATCCGCTCACCAAGATTTCCCCCCCGATATCGACATTGATATCCGTAAGGTAAGAAAGGCCGCCTGCACCAAAACTATGGTCGGCTCCAAACAAAGATTGCCAGGTACCAGCACTATCAATTGTCGCTAAGAAGAACTCTCCAGCAGTGTACGGGGAAGTAGGTTGGAGAGTTTGTGTACCAAAAGTCAAGGTTGTATTGTACTCAGAGCCAAGAACCCACCCACCGTTTGGGTCCGGTTTGATTTGAGAGGGATCGATACTTTGGGTCGAGGAGCCACCTGAAGCAATGAAGGATTTCGAAGAACCACGTGCAGATGTAAACTCGATGAGTTCACTGACGTCGTCAAGTACCTCATTCGATTCACTCGATTGTTCAAGAACAAAGACGGATGAAAGCATCAAGAATGAAATCAAGACTGCCGAGACGGATGCAAGTAAAGGGCGCATGGCAGAACCACGACGCCTACAGACATCAAACCTTTGCCTTCACTGTGCCAAGAAAACTTGGCAAAATGAACACCAGCACTCACTCGAGATTGGTCTCGAGTTGAAGCAAATCACTTTCGCCAGCATCAATGATACTGACTGTCGAAACTGAGAATGGTTTACCACATGCGATACCGAGTTCACGGTTGACGAGGGTTGTACGGAACTTCGTCACTTCAGGGTGACTTGCGTGCAGTTCATCAATAAATTCAGTTGGGCAGTTCGCAGCGAAAATAATCAATTTCGCTTCACCACGAGCACACGCATCGAGTGCTTGGCGTTGTCCAAATCGTAGATTTCCAGTTGAGATTGCATTCTTTAATTGTCGGTTTAGATCCATATTTTATTCCTCCATACTCCACATCGTTTCTCATGGGTAGAAAATCATTCTTTGTCAGGGATGTAGAAGAGTTCCACACTGCCGGTTCCAAGTGAAATTGGTTGACCGACGATAATGTTCTCTGCAACACCAGTGAGGTAATCCTTTTCTCCAATAACACCGGCTTTGAGCAAGTGGTTAACGGTAACTTCGAAAGCAGCACGAGCCAAGATACTGTGTTTCGTACCTGATACACCGTGTCGTCCAATAGCACGAACTTCACCTTCAGAAGTCATCACGTCAGCAACCAAGAGCAAATGTCGGACGTCAACTTCCAAACGGGCTCCGTCAAGAGTTGCTTGCAGTTCGTCAACAATAGCTTGTCGAGCAGCCTCAATTCCAAGGAAATCATAGATTTCAATGATGTTGTTGGTGTAGGTTCGGTTTCGGTCGATGGTCTCGATTTCGCTGACACGAGTCAAGTTAGAACCGATGGTTGAAAGGTAGTATTCGCCAGTTTTGTCATCCAATTGCACGTTCGCACGAGTGATGTTTGGAATACCTTTGAGACGCATGTCACGAATCTTTTCTTCCAATTGAAGCAGCATGGTATACGAAGGTGGGTTTTCAGCGAGTTCAGCCAAATCTTCTTCGGTGTGAACACCAGGTATGAGGGTTAAGGTCGAAGGGTTCTTTTCCTTGTCCGCTTGAACCAAAAGACGTGTAGCACGTTCCAGTTTGTCCTTGACTTCAGCACCAGTCATGTTCTTCTGCTTGAGGTTGGCCTTGTTCAGTTTCAAGACGAGACGTCGTTGTGCAACGTCAGTCTCTAAAGAAGCGATGTTAACAGTATGAGTTTCCTCAATTGCAGCTGCAAGTTTACGAGCTTCATCAGCAGACTTCATCTTTTCACCAGCCAAGTAAATAGTCATTGTAGGCGTGTTTGGAACCTTTCGTGCATCGACAATCTCAATGATACGAGGAAGACCTTGAGTGACGTTGACTGTTGCAACACCAGCATAGTGGAAAGTACGCATGGTCATCTGCGTTCCAGGCTCACCAATTGATTGAGCAGTAATAATTCCTGCTGCTTCATAGGGATCGATACTCGCTCGGTCAAGAGCAACGACTGATTCATCAACCACTTTCTTTGCTTGAGGCTTGGTCAATTTGTTCTTGCCACGTGCATGAATAGCGACTGTAAGGTCATGGAAAATCCGATTGGTAAATCGGGAGGAACCATTTGCTTCAGCAGCAGCGACGAGTGACTTGAAAACTGGGTCTTCAGCCAACTCATCTTCAGACTGCAAGAGTTTGGATGCTCTGTCGTAGTCAGTCATTGCGACTGAAGTCTTTGCACGAGCAATTGCTCGTCCAGTTCGGCGAAGTCGGACTGAAGTTGTCGGTCCTGTGTTTTCGCTGTTCGAATCTCCACCTTTCTTACTTGCAGTGTCAATCGTCGACTTGATATTTGCAGCAGTTTCGGAATCGGTCTCACAAATTTGTGCGATTTCTCCAGCAGCGAGGATTTTTACATCGTCCCACTTTTTGTCATCAGCAAGAGCATGCGCATGATTTTCTGCGATACCCAGATCCATAAGCTTCTTCTTTGTTGCACTCTTTACGACCATCAAGCCTCACCTCCTTCAGGGGTATCGGGCTCGTCATGTTCCCAGCCGCCAAAGTCTTCTTCCTTTTCATCACGTTCTTTTGACTCTCTTACGTCAATAGTAGCGCCTTCAGTTCCGAGGGCTTCGTCGACGATAACATCGATGTTGAACGGAGAACCGTGCACACCACGTGAAGGGTCAATTCCATCTTCACCGTAACTGAATTGAATGATACGGTTTGCAGTGTTTCGAACGGACAACTTTGAGTCGTTGTACACCTTCAAATCGTCCATTGCGTTAATCAATCGGCGTTGCATGTATCCAGACTTTGCAGTACGAACCGCTGTATCGACCAGAGATTCTCGGCCGGAGATAGAGAGCATAAAGAACTCCGTCGGCTCAAGACCACGCTTGAATGAACTTGCAATGAAACCACGGTCTGCAGCTGCACGACCGCCACGGCGGAAGTGAGGAAGAACACGTTCGTTATATCCACGCTCAAGTCGCTTTCCACGTACCTTTGCTTGTCCAATCGAACCAGCCATCATGTTCAGGTTATCCATTGAACCACGGGCACCGGAAATAGCCATGTTAACTGCAGCGTTGGTTGAACCGGACTGAGCCAGTTCATTCTTTGCTACGTCACCAGCTTGCTGCTTTCCTTCATCAAGAATAACCATGATGTCTTCTTCGAGGGTTTCACGAGGTGTTCGACCAGGTCGAACTTCGTATCCTTTGCCTTCCTTTCCGAACTTGTCAAGAGCAGCTTGAACCAGTACACCTGCTTCTGCATTTGCATCACGAATGGATTGCAATGCTTCAGCGCTGAGATCTTCGTCGTCAATACCGGTGGTAAATCCAAGAGATGTACACGCAGCAATAGTCAGGCGTGTGAAATCGTCAAGGAACTTTGCACCGAGTTCAGGACCGTTAGTCTGAACGATAGCATCGAGAAGACGTCCATCTTCTGCACCGATGGCTCGCTTGTCGAGTGTACCTTCGACTCGTCCGTTCTTAACAACGACATCGTCATTGGAACGGCTTCGGAATCGCAGGTGGATGTTATCTGGGATAATCAATGAGATGATGTCTTGACCACGGAAGCATTCTTTTCCATTTTCGTCGAGGACAATTTCAGGTACATCTCCAATCCATCCGATGTTTCCAAGCATTTCCAGCCCGTGACGTCGGTTGATGAGGGTTCCAGGACGTGAGAGCAAGTATGCTCCCGAAATGTGGTCGTGGATTCCGCCAATAACTGCACCACCGTAACGAGGGGTGAGGATGTGTTCTTGAACACGCATCAAAATCTTAGCTTCAGCACGTGCTTCTTCAGATTGAATCACGTGAAGGTTCATTTCGTCGCCGTCGAAGTCAGCGTTGTATGGCGTACAAACTGCGAGGTTGAAACGGAAGGTATGTCCTTCCATAACTCGAACTTCGTGAACCATCATTGACATTCGGTGAAGGGATGGCTGTCGGTTAAAGATAGCAACGTCGCCATCAATCAAGTGGCGTTCAACAAGCAGACCTGGCTTTGGATTGCCGTTTCGGTCAATGGTTGAAAGTCGGTCTTCAACACGTGTGCGGTCTCCCCATTCATCTGAAGGACTTCCACAGTGTGGACAACTGACACTCAAATGTTCAGGATGAGGGTCTTGGTCGACTTTGTCAGCTTGAGACAGCTCATGCATCCATCGGTAGTGGAGTTTTGCTCGTGGGTCGTCTTCAGGAAGTTTCTCTGAAGTTTCGCGGTCTTCACCACGGAGGTTTGCAAGAGTTGCTTCGTCATCAACGACGTAGGTGGTTTCTTGGGTACCATCAACAGGGTTGACAAAGATTTCTGGCTTAATGACAAGACCTGGCAAAAAGTTTGGCGCAGGCAAGCATTGGTGCATATCAGGTCGGAGTGTGGTATCTTCGTTACACTCAGGGTTGTGACAGCGGAATCCAGCGTTGATCAAACGGCTGCGTTCGTTAATTCGAACACGACGGTTGTCGCCACGGATAATGTAGTTCACACCAGGGTGAACATCAGGACCACGGAGAATCATTTGACGCATTTGCTCACGGTTACGGGATGTAACACGGATTGGAACAGTAAGTTCCTTTGCAATCTTCTTCGGGACACCAACTTCATTGACACCCAAATATGGGTCAGGTGAAATCACTGAACGAGCACAAAAGTTGACACGCTTTCCGGATAAGTTACTACGGAAACGTCCTTCCTTACCCTTCAGTCGTTGGGTCAAAGTCTTGAGTGTACGACCGGATCGGTGACGTGCAGGTGGGATACCAGAGGTTTGGTTATCGAAGTAGGTTGTAATGTGGTATTGCAACAATTCCCAAAGGTCTTCCACAATCAATTGTGGAGCACCAGTGTCTCTGTTTTCACGAAGACGTTGGTTGATTCGAAGAACGTCGACCAATTTGTGAGTCAAATCGTCTTCTGAACGGTCTCCACTGTCAAGAGTAATCGAAGGTCGAACAGTGATAGGAGGCACAGGGAGAACCTTGAGCACAACCCATTCTGGTCGGTTTTTCTTGTCCATACCCATGAAAATCAAGTGCTCTGATGGAATGGCACTGAGCCATTCACGAACGTCACGAGGGTTGAGCTTACGTTCAACTTCTGCTTTACCAGCACCTTGCGATTCCAGCTTTTCCTTGAAGGTCGTTGGCTTGTCGAGCATAATCTTGCCCTGCATTTCTTGGCAGTGCATACATTGTCCACGACGAGTGCCTGTAGTGACCTTTTCAACTTCCTTGATGATCTTGGAAAATTCAGTTGAACCGACACCGTGCTTGGTGATGATATCACGGATACGTGCACGGTAGTAGTCTTGCTCGCTCAATTCAGGGTTGGAAGGGTGAGTGTTTTTGGTGTCGTGCAACAAAATGTGGCTGCACTTGGAACAGGTTGCCTTCAAAGCGGTCTTGATGAGCATTACGAAACCAATGTGAATCACTGGAAGTTCAAGAGCAATATGGCCAAAGTGACCAGGGGACTCGTCGTACTTACAGTTGTCAGTTGGACAAACCAATCCTGGTTCGATAACACCCATGTGCGGGTCCATCAAACCTTGACGGTAAGCGTGTCCATCGTCCTTGTAGGTATCTGCAGTCTTTACTTCAACAGCAGACATTTGTCGGATTTCTTTTGGTTCCATCAGGCCAAAGCGGATCTGAGCGATACGCTTTGGAATCATTGTATTTGTTTGGCTCATCTTCGGTCCTCCAGTTCAAGACGCATGGCCACACCTAAACTCTTCATTTCGTCTAAGAGCAGCTTGAATGCATATGAGGTTTGTACTTTGTAGACTTCAGCGCCATCACCATGGATTGGGCTGACATAGGTACGACGTTTCGGGTCGTACCAAGCAATGTGACCAGATTGAGCACAGACGTACATGTCGATACCATCGGACTCATCGAGCAAGCGATCTTTGATGACCATGGAAGCTCCGTGGGCAATCAAACAGTCACGTTCCATCTCACCGAATCGGAGACCACCTTGGCGGGCTCGACCTTCGGTAGGTTGACGGGTTAGAATTTGGACACGGCCTCGGGAACGAGCGTGAATCTTCGAAGACACCAAGTGGTGCAATCGTTGGTAGTAAATACAACCAATGAAGATGTCTGCTGGATAAACTTCTCCAGTTTCACCATTGATCATCGTTTCACGGCCAGTGTGTGCAAGTCCATTACGAACAAGTCCATCACGAAGGCTGCTTTCCTTTTCACCACGGAATGCAGTCGCATCAATACGACGTCCTTCCATAGCTCCGACCTTTCCACCAATCATTTCGAGAACGTGGGCCACAGTCATTCGAGAAGGAATAGCGTGCGGGTTAATGACCAAATCAGGTACGATACCATCGGATGTGAATGGCATGTCTTCTGGTTCAACAAGGCGTCCAATGACACCTTTTTGACCGTGTCGTGAAGCGAACTTGTCCCCAACTTCAGGGATCTTGTGGCTTCGAACCATTACACGTACCAAGCGACCGGAGTCAAGTGATTCGGTAACATAGACGTTGTCGACATAGCCCTTTTCGCCATGGCGAACAAGCATAGAAGATTCACGGCGTTCCTGAGCAAGGAGGAAAGCTCCACCCGCAGATTCTTCGAGGAAACGAGGAGGACTTGTTTTACCAACAAGTACATCACCACCTTCGAGGTACATCTCAGGCAATGGTAGACCATCTGCTTCCAAGTGTCGGTAAGCCTCTTCTGGCTTGAGACCCTTGACTTCTTGTAGAGAACTGCCTGGCTTTTCGATTTCTTCGACTTGACCACCAGGGAACCGACGACGTTCTGCGTTGTAGGTTCTGTTAAAGGTAGAACGACCAAGTGCACGGTCGATTGAACCTTTGTTGATGATGACAGCGTCTTGCATGTTGTATCCGTGAAGAGACATAATCGCAACGATGAAGTTTTGACCTCCAGGTCGTTCATCGAAGTGAGTTGATTCCATAGCGGCTGTTCGAGTAATCGAGGTTTGTGTGTAGTGCAAAATGTGTGCACGTGTATCGGGACGCATTCGATAGTTCGAACTTGGGAGACCCAATGATTGCTTGACCATTGCAGTACCACCGGTAACACGAGGAGTTGAGTTGTGTTCTGGATATGGAATCAAAGAAGCACAAACACCCAACACGAGTTGAGGGTCGATTTCACAGTGTGTATATTCTTCATCATACAACAATGGGACTGAAACTTCAGCTGATTCCCAAACACCGTTTGGCATTCGAACCTTAGCACGTAGTTGTGCTTCAGTTGCGCCAGGTTCTCCAAGGTTGACCCATTCAACGTTTTCGTTGGTGAGTGGGCGTCCTTTGAATGGACCGGATGGGATGGTTTCAGGGAGAACGAATGGTCGAGCAGCGATGAGAAGGTCTTCTTCTTCTTCAGCATCTACCCATTCAACGACACCGTCGTTGACCAAGTTCTTGAACGTCATTTCTCCATCACGGAGTGCTTTGAGGTGTTGAGGAGTCAAACGTGGAGCACCGTCGTAAAGAACTACCAAAGGCCGCAAAATACGTCCCTTGTCAGTGTTGATGAAGATGTCCTTGTTTTCCTTGTCGTGACGAATAGAAACTTCAGCAGGGATCGTTCCACGTCGTCGAGCGGATTTGAAATGGCGGACCAAGTTCGTTCCTTTCTTGTGGATACCGTAGATGTCTCCGTTAACGTGAATTCGGTCGCCGGAGCTCCAGTCTTCAAGTTCACTGTTCACATCAAGTTCATCGAGTTGTTCACGAACTTCGACTTCACTGATGTGTTCTGAGATGTCAATCATTTGAGCTGCATTCTTTACAAGACCACAGTTCTGACCTTCAGGTGTTTCGTTTGGACACAAGCGGCCCCATTGTGTAGGGTGCAGGTCACGAGCTTCGAAGTGAGGTTGGCTTCGAACCAAAGGTGAGGTGACACGACGCATGTGGGAGAGGGAGGCGAGGTAGGTTGTTCGGTCAAGCAATTGGCTGACACCAGAACGTCCGCCGACCCAGTTTCCTGTTGCCAATGCGTGCATGATCTTTGAAGTCAAAACGTCAGGACGTAGACAAGAAGTGATTTTCAACTCTCGCTTACGGTTGTGGTGACGTTCGAGTTGGTACTTCAAGTCACGAGCAAGTTGGCCTGATGAAACACGGAACAAGTCTTCGATGAGATCGCCAGCAAGACGAACACGCTTGTTCGCATAGTGGTCCTTGTCGTTTGGTTCACGGTTTGTCAAAGCCATTTCAAGAACTTGGCGAACAATACGTCCAAGGAAAATTGCCTTCTTCTTACGGTCGGTAGGTTGGTCGCCCAAGTGAGGAAGGAGTTCACGGTCAAGCAATTGATTGACACGTTGTTCTCGGTATTCTTTCTGTTGACCTGCTGCGAATTTCTTTTGCAACCATTCGTGAGCTTCAACCATTGATTGAACAGCATACTCTTCGTTGTCATTGACTTCGTTGAGGTTTGCCACGATATACTTGAAAGTCTCAGTAGGACCGGCAACAGTCTGGAATACTTCTTGGTCGTTTTCGATACCAAGAGCACGCATAAGCAAGACAACTGGAATTGCAGTTGTACCAGCGGTGCTGATTTTGACCATGAGCATACCGTCACGGCGCTTTTCAACATTCAATGGTTTGCGCATTCCGTCTTTTTGTGAGAAAATCTTTGCAACTTCAGTTCGCTTTGCATAGCGCTTGTTGATTTCAACAGTAACACGGTTTGGTGCAAGGTCTTCCATTGAGATCAAGACACGTTCTGTTCCGTTGATGATGAAGTAGCCTCCAGGGTCGAGAGGGTCTTCGCCACGCTTTCGTAGCAAGTCGTCCCACAATGCGGAATCTTCAGTCGAGGTGGTTGGATACAATTGACGTTCTCCAGCAATGTGCTTTGCATGAAGGTTACAACGAGTCGAACGGACCATAATTGGCATGCTGCCAACTTGAACGCCAGTTTCGACTGGAGAAGGTACTCCGTTGCGAGAGATTTGGAAATCGATGGTGACTGGAGACATGTACGTCAACTTTCGTAGTCGGCATTCCATAGGAGTCGATGGATGTTCAGCACCGTTTGCTTCACGAATGGTTGGTTCACCGAGTTTGATGTTCTTCAAACGGATGGTGATGTCGTGGTCGACGACGTCGAGTTTGATGTAACCGCCTTCATCGTCGTGGATTTCTTCATCGGTTCCAACACGGATGTTGCGAATGATTTTTTCCATACGAGAGATGGTGTTGTCGCCTGACGGGATACAGTCGTCATAGGAAGCGAGTTGGTGGTTGACGAGGCTACGTTCTTTGAAAAATGATTGAATAATTTCTTGCATATTAATACCTCCTTAGTTCCCCTCTACAATGAGCCGATAGGCAACTGTCTTACCCGCAGATGGTGACTGACGGATTACTTTCACAACACGGTCGGCAATCCAACCTGCTGCGAGTGGTTTGTGTTCTGGGTCGGCTGCGAGTCGTGCGTTATCTTCATTCTCAGCCATTTCTTTAATGACTTGAACAACAGGGTCTGTGATGAGGACTTTTGGCAACCATTCCTTTGCCAATCGTGGCTCACCAGTTTCTTCATCAGGTTGAATCATTTCCCAAGGAGCGAGTTCTTCGCTTTCGATAGCGAATTGATCTTCAACAGAAATGTTTGCTGCGCCAACCAGTTCTTGGTGAGGAACCAAATGGTGGTTAAGTGCATTGAACCGCATGGTGATTTCAGGTCGGTCGAAATCATCGATAGCCTTGGAACGAATTGTAATTTTCTTACTCTTCGACTTGGAACGTCGGCGAGAACCTTGCTCGGCAATAACCGACATGGTGCTAATGAATTGTTCAGAGTCTTTTGAAACACCAAGCGTTGAGGCGACTTCATCTGAAGACATAGCCTTAATGTCAGTCATGTTTCGGTCTGTTGCTAATTTATGTGCGAACTCTTCTGAAACACCGAGTTCCATGAGTCGTTTCTTTGTTGCGCTTTTTACTACCATGCTCAGACCCCGATCGACCCTACCACTTTGAGCCTGAAACTCAGTCAGGCGGGCCTGACGGGGTTCGAACCCGCGACCATCGGATTAAAAGTCCGACGCTCTACCTGACTGAGCTACAGGCCCAAAATAGCAACTTGGGCTTTTTGGCCGACTTTGAAACTGTTCTTATACCTTACGCAAGCATCCTGTGGCGTAGTTTCGTAGAGGAGTCGATGCATTATGTCAAATCTAAAAAGCCATGAACACCGGTTTGAGGCTCGGGTTGCACGATTTGCTTCGATTGGATAGTCATAAAGACTCCGAAAGGTTGGCCCCAACCGAACTAAATGGCTGGCGACGAATACTTCGGTTCAAATGACGCCGAACGAGAAATTGAACGATTGGACCGTGTCGCGAAACAGCAGTTTTGGACCACTCCTCAAAATCGTGAAATTCACCTTACGATACCTCCGACCGTTTACCCTCCAAGAGAGGATACGGATGTTCTCGCACAGGTTGTTCAGGAATACCCTCATCCAGGTGGAAAACGATTTCTTGAAATTGGCTGTGGCTCAGGCGCTATTTCTCTCTTTGCCGCCCAACTTGGATTTTCAGTTACTGCGTGTGACATCAACCCGTATGCCGTTGCTAGCAGTAGAAATTCTGCTCGAGTGAACAGCATCGAAATCGATGTGCGAGAAGGTGGACCGGGCCCCCAAAACGATGGAGAAGTCCGGCAATGGGCTGGAGATGCTCCTCACGATGTCATCGTTTGGAATCTCCCCTACTTGATGCCTGAAAAAAATACTCAGCACCTGGGCCCATTCGAAGAAGCGGCACTTCTCGACACGGATGAAAAAGGTCTCGTCAATCGCCTCCTACATCATCTCCAAACTTCGAATATTCTTGCTGAAGAAGGAATTGTGTACCTCCTTGTATCTCAGAACGAGAGAGGCAGGAGTGCACGAACACTCTGCCTTGCCAATGGATTTGCAGTTCGAACAATCACCACTCACACATTTGAGGATGGTGAATGTTTGGAAGTTCTTGGGATTTGGAGACCTTTCCAACTTTATTCGAAATCCTATGTAAAAGAAATGGATTCAACCAACACTTCACTGTTAAACTCAGACGAGAAAGAAGGGAGTTTTCTACAAGCTGGCCGACAAACAGCGGGGCATGGGCGTCGTGGGCGGCCATGGTCACATGAAAATGTAGCCTTTGCAGGCTCATGGGTCATTCATGAGCGCTCAAAGGCGCCAAATCCAGGCCTACTTCAACTCCAAGGAGGTTTGGCTTTATTTGAGGCAATTGGTGCACTCACTGGAACCATCGACGCTCAGATCTTGAAATGGCCAAATGACGTTCTTCTTTCAATTAATGGAGATTTACGTAAAGTTGGCGGCATCTTAGTCGAAGGTATGAGCCAAGGCAAAGAGTCTCGAGTGATTCTTGGCATCGGATGCAACATCTCCGCATATGAATTGGAAAAAGAAGGATATTCCATCGCAACGCTTCAAGAACTCAATACCGAAATCACACTCTCTACATTTCAACCGGTAATTCAAGCGGCAGTCGCCTCATGGTTTGAGCAGAAAGGCGGAGTCAAGAAATTGGATTCAAAGACGATAATCGCCCAGTATAACTCGACCTTTATCAACGGGATAAAGTCGCTTGGAGCCCCAATCTATAGAAGTCAAAATATGTCTTTTTCAAAGACCGATCGTGAGGGGAGAATCATACTTCAAGACCACAAGGGAATGGCGCATATCATCCAAGACGGTGAAGACATTATTTGGACAAATTACGCCAAAAATTAGTCGCTTGATTCAAGGACTGCATCAATGGACTCGTCCATTTTTTCATCTTTCCTCTTGTAAAACCCGAAAACTACGCAGACGATGCCGAGAGGATAAATGATGAAGTCGATGAGTAATTTACGGTCCACATCGACAACGACTTCTCCGGAACCTTCTGAGAATTCAACAGTGTAGGAATAGAATCCTTTGCCATCAGCTTCAAAATCAATTGAATTTGAATCACCACTTGGAAGTAAAAATGATTCTGACAATACAACCTCGCCATCTTCATTTGCAATCTCAACGGCTATTGAAGACTCATTTTCGGCCGTAACAGTGAATTCAATCGTATCACCTTTCAAAAGTGAAGCCCCGTTCGAATATGGTTCAGCATCAGCATGAAGTGACGTAGGTGAAACTAAGCCGTGGACAAACAGACCACCCACTAAAAAAGTCACACCGAGAAGCAGGAAGACATCACTCATCTTCATTGCAGGTGCTGCTCCCCCTCCAGACATAGCACATCGAGTAAGCGAAATCACATGAAGGTGATGGTGTTAACGATTACGATTTGGCCGAGGGAGATGCAAACGTTCACGCACCAAACGAATCTTACCACTACTGGTAAGGCTACGAACACCATGGTCCGAAAGAGAATGCTCCGATTCAATCAAAAGTCGGACTTCTTGGTATGCAGGATGTGGTATTTCAAGAATCCCAAAGCCTCGCGACTCGGAACCTTCCAAGGCTGCAACCGTATCTTTTGCAACTTCAGAGTCTGCTGGATAGAATTCCATCAAACGGAAAGTTGTCGATTGTTCAATGGATTGAAATAAACTGGAAAGATGGCCACCAAGAGATGAACGGGTCTCAAATTGGGAAGTACATTCGATACCTACCCACCTACGTTTCCCACGTAATGCCTTGGACAAGCGCTTAGCCATCGTAGAGTCGAGATACTCCTCCTTCAAGACCTTTGACCGTAAAAACCGTGCATAAACTGAAAATAGAGACACGCGAGGATAGACCATGGAGGCAGAGGTTGAAGGAAAGAGAAATTCAACAACCGATGGTGACATATTGCTGCAATTGGCTGCAAATGAAACCTCGCTGCTCGGTTTGGTTCGGACTTTACTTTCACCAAAGACACTTCCCCATTTGGCATTAATCATCGTGTGTTCCACTCTTCTCTATTGGATTGCCAACATCGATAACGCAGGTGAGATCGCAGCACTTGGGTTCATTTCACTCTCATGTGGCTATGGACTTACTGCGTTATTTTCCACCCATGAACGTGTTCTTTCGTGGATTACACTCAAGGACCAAGAAGAAAATGAACAAAAAGCGAATCCATTGGCTCGATTGCTTTCGAGTTTCAAAATTTGCTTATTCCCATTGGCCGTATCTGGCGTACTTGGTTTACTCATCATGCTGTTGTTTGGACAGGAATCGATGGTCGATTTACCGACAATATTCCCACTTGGCCTCGGTTCACTGTTCGTATTTTGGGCTATTGCTCAAGGACGTTCATTTGGCTCATGGTCTTCTTCACTTGCAGCGAAAAGATTACCCGAATCAGAAAGTACCTCTGGAAATATAAAAATAATGACAACGACTCAAATCAGTGCAATTGTATTCATTTCTGTACTCGGCGTCACTGGATTTCAATACCTGTATGAGAAAAAGTGGGATGTTACCGATGCCATCATCTCCAATATCGGCTTCTTTTTCTTCGTGATTTTAGCATATGGTTTGACTGTTGCTTGGACTTGGAAATACCGACAGATGGCACTTCGAGACAAGGCACTCAAACAATTCGCATCACGTTGGACAATGTTTGCCCATGTGTTTGCAACTTGGCACCTGCTTACCGTTTGGCGGCAACTGGTTATGTCACCAGGGACAATCGAAGTCTTCATCGAAGAAGTGTTCTTGATGATGTTCACCGTATTCATGGCAATTTGGACAATAACTTCACAATCAGTAGGAGCGAAGTACAGATTCATTTCCACAGAAAATGCACTACCATGGGGGCTCTCATTTGGCTATGCTTATGCGGGAAGTGTTGCCATGTTAGCAACTGCTTTCAATGACATCACCTATGTGATGGTTACCGGACACATTATCGCATTCTTGACCATTACCTGGATGCAAAGAAATGTACTAAAACGTATTCTCGACCAACATGATTTCGCTGTAAAAGTAGCCCGAACGACCCAGAAGTCAGTGGCAGAAGTAAAACCAACAGAAAACGCAGTGGCTTTGGCTGATGAAATTGAAGTTCAATGGGACGGTACAGTTGGACAAACGATCAGTGATGATGTGGAATGGTCAGACGTCATCGAGTTAAACGACTAGGAACTCGGTTGAATTCCTGAAAGAAGTGTGACGACACGTATTGTATTCTCAAGATCTTCACTGACGCGAGCACCCAAGATCACTTGCGCATTTGGGTCTAAGGCTTGCGTGAACATATTGGCCACTTCCTCGAGTTGCCCAATGGTCATGCCGATTCCACCCTCCACTTGAATCAAACAACCTTGGGCACCTCCAACATCAAGTTCAGCAAGTGGTGCCATCATAGCAGATTCGAGAATACCTTCTGGGTCATCGGGCTTACCAATGCCAACTAACATGGTCGCTTCGCCTTTCTTCTCGACAATCGCTCTCAAATCCATGAGGTCCAAATTGATGAGACCCATACGCATTAAAGTCCGTACTAAGCCTTCAACCAAATCTTCAATCCATTCGGCACCCATTTGCCAGGCTGTACCTCGTTCACGTGCTTGCCTTGCAAGACGTTCAAGCGAAAGACGAACCGTCACATGCGCATTTTTCTCGAGGCGGTGCAGGCCTTCTTCAGCAATGGTTGCTCGGGTTTCTTGAACATCAAAAGGCAAAGCCGCTACTGCCACAACAATAGCTCCGGATTGGCGTGCTTGCCGGGCAAATTCATGTGCAGCACCTGTGCCTGTACCGCCACCAAGACCGACCAACAAGAGAACTAATTCGACAGGCTCGAGCACTGTACGGGCAAGAGCTGAATACCCTCGCATTCGTTGTTCTGCTAAAGGCGGCAATGCTGCACAACCCAACGGGTCGAGTGCATGACCTAAGCGCAGAATGTGAGCCGATTCGCTGTTTTCGAAACTCGAATCGTCAGCATCCACTAAACACATGTCAGCAAAGCCCTCACATCGTGCATGGGCACCTTTCGCCCAAGAACAACCGAGCCCACCGATACCTGCGATGAGGATATGAGACGCTTCCATGGTGGGCCTTTGAACCGAACATCAATGAACTTTGGCAGTGTTTAAACTCGTCACACATAGCGTAAATATCGCCTTCGAGCATCTCTGGCCCATGCATTATCTGGTTCGAGGGCCAACACTTTGTCATAATATTCAATCGCCGTTTCAAATTCAGAAAGGTGCCGACCATACAAATGACCGAGATTCGAAAGTACTGGGATGCAATTGGCATCCACCTCGATCATTGAAAGAAGGAGTCGTTCTGCAGCTCCAAGATCGTTACGCAACATCATTTCTTCCGCTTGGTCAAGTTGCTCAAGTTGCTCTGGAGTAAGTTCGTAAGTGTTCTCGAAATGGTTCGCCATAGTAACTCTCCAATGAGTGCTCTAGGCAGTCATTCAATAAGTCTCCCTCTCAAACTCTTGGTTTTAGCCTAAATTCAATGGAATCCCATGATGAAATACAAGCATTGATAAGCCCATTTTCGCATTTGAAAACGACATACTGCGTCGGTATTTTTGATGGCTTTGGCTGGGAATGTTTAAGGGGCACATGTGAGTGGGTCCAATCAGTTGGTGAGGCTATGCGCGGGAGCACATTTTCCATACGTTCCGGAGTGGTACTCGTGCTTGCCATTTTACTTTTCGTTCCGGGTTTTGCTTCTTCGCTCCACGGAGGTGTTGGTGGAGCACAAGATAATGCCGGAGAAACGATTGATGACGTCGCTAAAGAAGGATGCCTTTGCCACAATGGGGCTGCAGACAATTCAGTCCAAATCATTCTTGACGATGTTCCATACGGATGGATTGGTGGCGAAACATACACACTGACTCTCCAAATCATCGGTGGACCGGCCGCAACTGGAACCTACACCGCAGGATTTGCAATACGAACCACTGCTGGCGTTCTTTCCGGCGACGGTTTGCAAAATTGGGAAGACGATGTTACGACCCTCACTCACACCGAAGCAACTGCCGATGAACCTGAACGAATGTGGACCTTCACATGGCAAGCACCCGAGGCAGGTTCAGACACCGTCAATTTCTGGATCACTGGGAACTCTGTCAACGGCGACCAGTTGAATAATGGCGGGGCTGAAGAAGACCGCTGGAATCAATTGCTGTTCACCCTCCAAGAAGGAAGCGATACAACGGCAGCACTCGGTACACGAACCCTGTTCGCAGGCGATGGTAACGTCAGCCCACCACAACCAAAATCTCATGGCGTTGACCTTGAGCACATGGGCGCTGAACTTCGAGCGCATTGGCTTGGATTGCTAGGATTTGGAGCAGTTCTTGTTGTCATTGCTTTTGCAGGCCTCATGCTTAGATACAGTTTTTCAACGTCATACACCGGACGAACAAATCAATTGCGATTGCGCTACAAACTCATGCGACGAGGTGACCAGTGATGGACGATACAATCACCACACTGTTACGCAAGGTCGCCAGTGGGAAAGTGAGTGTCGAGGATGCACGCGTTGCCCTTGAAGATGCTTCTCTGACCGAAGACCAAATGCAATCCGCTATCGACCATGGCGTATTCAATCTCGCAGAATCTGGAGCACTTGTTAGTGCCTCTCTTGCACCATCAGGCGCTTCAAATCTGATTATGATTTTCTTTGCATGGGGGCTTTTCTGGTCGTGCTACTGGGTATTCTCAATGATTTATGGACTCGCAAAGGGCTGGGACCAACAACAACTCGCCTATCATCTGGCAATGATGCTGGTTACACTCTGTTTAATGGGAATGGCCTACCTCAAGTTCGTCTTGCCAAACGCAATTATTGTCAAGCATGGAATGAATAAGTTCATCCCAGAACATACAAAAGATTGGAAGGAATACAAGTGGTGATGATCTATGGCACGTGAATACGACCTCAAACCAGCTCCTTCGTCCGGAGACAGTTCAGGCGAGAATACGTCTTCTTCGGTGAACCGCCGTCAATTTTTGCGCTACGGATTTAACACCGCAACAGGTGTCTTGGCTGCTTCTCTCGGCGTTCTTGGTTTCGCCTCTATTCTGCTCCCCCCGGGTGGCACAAACGAAGGTGAACTCGGCGTCAAGTTCTGGGCAAAGGGTCGTGAAGACAGTGCTTGGTATGGTGCAAAGCACGAACAAATGATGTCACGACAAGATTTTGTCGATGAGGCTGCAAAGTCGAACACTGAAACCTCCGGAGCAGCTGGAATTTGGAATGGTGTTCCTGTCGTCGTCACCTATGTCACCCATTCTCAATACGCAAACACTCCTTTGTCAAACGGTAAAGCCCGATTCCAATTCACTGAAGGAGTCGATGAAACTGGAAAAACCATCGGCCATTTTGAAGATTTGAGTGACGCTGACCCTCGGCTCCTCCCATCCGATAACTTGGTGATGATCTTTGCCCGTTGCACTCACTTGTGCTGCATACCTGGTTGGCAATTAGTATCGAACTCGTTTACTGAAGATTCATGGACACCTGGCGGTGGAGATGATGGTGGTACCAAACTGTTCTGCATTTGTCACTCATCCCGATTCGACCCTACGGTTCTCGAGATGAATACCAATCGAAACCGTGGCGATGGTTCGACATTCAAGTACGCAGGTATTCGACGTGCTGGAGGTCCTGCTCCGGTCGGACTACCAATTATTCCAATCGTTCTAAATGGAGATGCAATCGAAGGCATCGTTGACTATCTGGATTGGTACACATATTGTGACTGAGGTGATTATGTATGACAACAATGTTTTGGATTCTTTGGTTTTTCATCGCCTTCGTGGTTGTGTTAGTCGCATTGACTCTTCGTCAAGAGAGCAGTGATATGCCTCGGCGAGAAATTCTTCGGGCGGTTGAATCAACTGGGAAAATGGGCTTCGCAGAGCGTTTGTTCTTGTGGGTATTCTCATGGCTTGATACTCGTTTCCGTCTCCAAGACTACTGGAATATGTCCAAAGGTGCCTATTACAACATGCATCGACAGATGCCATTGTCTCACGCTGAAAAGTACAAACTCAGAATCATTTGGTATTGGTATCCTTTGTATTGCCTCGGAGGTATTTCCTTCCTTTCATTCATTATATTGGTCATCACAGGCACAGTCCTCGGGATTTACTATGTCCCTGGTGGAGAAGGAGACCCTTCGCCTGCATACGCAAGTATGCAATTTATCATGACAGAACTTCCATTCGGCTATATTATCCGTGCAGTTCACCACTGGGCGACTCACTTCATGGTCGCCAGTGTCTTCCTTCACATGTGCCGCGTCTACTTCACCGGTGCTTACCGCAACCCTCGTGAACTCAACTGGCTGATTGGAGTGGCATTGATGGCATTAACAATCGTCTTTGGTTATTCTGGCTACCTCCTACCATGGGATTCCTTGGCTTACGGTGCTGCTGTGATTGGAATCAACTTAGCAAACTCTAGCCCATTAGTTGGAAAGTATATCGCTACATTACTGTTTAGCGGTTCTTCACTCACTGCCAGAACCGTAACTCGAATGTATTTCATTCACGTCTTTATTCTCCCAGTTATTGTTACCACATTGATCATTATTCACTTATTCATTGTCTGGGTACAGGGCATTGCAGAACCACATTGATATTCGGAGGATAATACATGGGACTAATCGAGAATTTCGGACGGGTGGCTTCTTCCTATATGGAAGAGAAAGAGCAATTGCAAGCAGTCGAGGGTAAGCGTACCCGGACTCGGACAGGCCATGGATTCTGGCCACACGAAGTTCTTCGTGACGCCATACTGCTTTCATTCATGACTGCAGTTCTTCTGTTCTATGCATGGTTGATTCCACCACCACTTCACGGTGCTGCTGACCCCTATGCACAAGCTGGTTTCGTATTCCCTGATTGGTATGTGTTGTTTTCATATGGATACTTACGTTGGGGAGAATACCTTCCTCAATTCACAGTCCCAACTGGATTCATTGGCGAAATTGTTGGCCAACCGGTCTTCCCTTGGAACGCAGCATGGTGGGGAGCAGCGCTCACTGGAATCCCAGTCAGTATTCTGGCTCTACCTCCGTTCCTCGGTGGACGTGAAAAGCGACCTGTTGAAGATCCTTGGTTTGCTACTGCTGGTGCAGTCTATTTGGCTCACATCTGGTTTATTTCCGTCTTTTCAATCAATATTTTCTTGGAGTTGTATGCGAAAAACCGTTCGGATTTTTGTAAACTCGATAGTCACGGTGATTTGTTATGTGGTACAAGAGAACCTTGGGTTGCGGACGCGTTCAATACCATCCCATGGGTTATGACGGGTGTTCTTGCTTGGATCTGTATCTATTTCCTGGCACGGGCATTGATTGTCAAAGCATGGGGTGCTGGGTTCAAACCAAGTCATGCAAAACAAATACTGATTGGAACACTCTTGATTTCAACTGCGGGAACTGTCGCTACATGGGATACCTACGATGATGGATTTTGGGACCAAGGCGGATTGCTTACCATCAAGGGATTAACCCACGATTACTATCCTGAACTCGAAGCCATGCGTACTCAACCAACGGATGTACATGTCCATGCGACAAACGAATTTACTGATGACCGAGGATGGAGTGAATTAGAAACGGTACCAACAACTGCTTGGATGGATTGGGTAATTTACCAACCTGCTCGCTATATTCTTACGGACTTTAATGATGCAAATGGACATCAAGATGCTGCAAATGGAATCAATGCCGCATCCGATGCAACGATTTTCAATGGTGGCGAAGGCTGGGTCACAACTGGCTCTTTCACCGTAACTGAAGATTTGGCATTATTCCCTGATGGCCACCACGAAACTGTGGAGACACTGACAACTGACCTCATTTGTGAATACCGTTCTTCCGAGCGGAAAATCAATGATATCTCAACTGTATCAATGGTTGCGACCACTTTGTCAGTAACCAACAGTAACGGAAAAATTGTATCTTCATTCGAGAATTGTCTTGGAGCCACGGTTGAATTGCCAGTTGGCACCTATGACTACACCTATTCAGTGGTCGCCAGTGGTGCTCTTGCACTGAACAACAGTATTCAAACTGAAACTTCTTTTGCTATCGCTTCTTTCCAACCACTCTTGGTCTGGAACGAAGATGCCCCAGCCTCACTTGCAGGAATGACTGTCAACCTCTCAAATGCTGAAGAAATGGCAATCGGTGGATCACAATTTTCATCAGTTGAAAACCCAACCTACCACACCAATCCAAAGGCACTCGATGCTAAACTCACCTATGCAATGTTCATCCCTTGTTTGACTTTTGGTGCCATGGTATTCATTCTCCTACGTTCAATGGGCCGTGGATATGAGTTCGAGATGAACAAGTGCTACGGCTGTGACTTGTGCGACGATGCTTGTCCTGTTCGTTTGTTTAATGGTGGAGACAAACTCAATATCATTTACAATTCTTGGAACAATGAAGATGATGGTGTACCTATGTATTCCTGTCTCACCTGTACTGCCTGTACCAATGCGTGTCCACAACTGGTTGATTACGACTCATATGTGGATATTCGCCGCTCCCTTATTGTCGGTGGACCACAAGCTGAAATTGCACACACTGTACTACAGGCAGTTCTTGCTGCTGAAGCAGAAGAAACTGCAAATGAAGATTTCATCACAGTCAAAGATTACCCATTGACTTCCAACATCGGATATTATCCTGGATGTGTCGATTACCTCGACCAAGAGATGGTGTTCTCACACGTCAATGAAGGCGACATGAACCTCGGTGATGCAACAACCTCTGCCTTCACCTTATTCGATGAAATGGAAATCGATGTATCTTACCTTGGACGGGACTTCTTGAAGTGCTGTGGACACGATCAAAAGTGGCAGGGTCTCGATGAAGTGTTTGACAAACTCAAAGCCTACAACCAAAAGAAGATTGAACAATCTGGCATTGATACCCTTGTATCCTCATGTGCTGAATGTTTCCGAACCTTTGCTCGTGATTACGAACTTGAAGGAGTCAAGGTCATGCATACGACTGAATTCTTGATTGAAAATGGATTCGATATGAACCTCAAGGCCGAAGAGGAAACAACCGTCACCTACCACGACCCATGCCGACTTGGACGTCAAATGGGTATCTATGAAGAACCAAGGCAACTTATTGCTGGTGTAGAAGGTGTAGAGATTGTCGAAATGGAACACAGTGGCGAAGATGCAATGTGCTGTGGAGTCTCAAGTATGATGTCATGTAACGAAAATGCTCGTTCACTTCGTGTCACTCGAATGGAAGAAATTCGTGCCACTGGTGCAGATACAATGTTGACTTCTTGCCCAAAGTGTGTCTCACACTTTGAATGTCTCAAGTTTGAAGGCGATGAGCGATATGAAGATATTGAAATTCTCGATGTCGTTTCTTTCCTTGCCCGCCAGGTTGAAGCTATGAAGGCACGAGAAGTGTCAGAAGCAAGTTCAGTCCTCGAAATCGAAGCTTAATTTGACGGATAAAACTTTATCATTCTTTACTGGCAACACTTGCCATGGACTACGACAGTTTGACAGTTTTACAACTGAAAAACCTATGCAAAGATCGTGGCATACGTATCTCTGGTAACAAAGCGGAAGTTGTTATTCGATTGATGGAAGACGATGAAAGTAAAGCCGCTCCAGCGCAACAGATTGTGAATAATCCACAGGTTGAAATGATGCAGCAACAAATGGCGGAAATGAAAACAATTATCATACGAAATGAAAACAGGACAAATGCAGTTGCCACTATCGTTGGAGCATTCTTGAGTCTTTATGCCATATCTCGAATGTTCATCACTCTCCAGTTTTTACCATTTTTTGCCGAGGAAGGAACGGGTTTCAGCATTATCTTGGCGTTTGTAATTTGTTTTGGTCTAATTTACTCAGCAATACTTATTATGAGAAATTATCGTATAGGATCATATATTGCATTTGGAGTATTGACCATCTCTGGTGGATTGAGCCTCCTATTGCATGATGCGGATTTCAATCCACTTTCCTTAGGTTTTGGTGGCTGGGTACCGATGAGTTGGTCTGCTTTTTGCTCCGGTTCTTGTATCCTGATTGCATTACTCCCACTCATTGACCAAAGTATGAAATCTGAACTACCTCCTGAGCTTGAAGGTGCATTCGGGTCCAGTGCAGTAGCCGAGACCAGTACAAACCGCGTCATATGCACTAATTGCCGCTCCGATCTCGAAGTCCCAAAGAGTTACACTGGGAGGATTGAATGTCCGAGCTGTACATCCCAAATGAATGTTTGAATTAATCATCCTGCGGCACAGATTGTCCATCATCCATTCCAACGATTTCATAGTTTGATGGAAATAAAGCAATGACGACTCCCAAAATCAAGGAAGCAAGACCCCAACCGAACATCTGCCGAACGAAAAGCATCTCAAGGGCAATGACGACCAAAATCATACCACCTATGTTCGAAGTCCAAACCAGCGTTTTGAAGGTTGAGAGAGAAACGCCAGGCGTTCCTTCTTTGCGATATGGTCCAAACTCACCACCAAAGCGTTGTGCAGTATCTTGTTTATCTTTCTTTGACATCGTGTTCACCTCATCGATCAATCATTGTGATGGCATCAGTTGGGCATGCTAAGACACACAACCGGCAACCTGTGCAATCTGCACGTAGAATCTTGGCTTTTTGATTTGACTCGACATGAATCAAAGGACTTACCATATCGACCTTATACATCTCAATGGCATCATCGTCACAAACAATGGTACATTGGTCACAACCAATACAGAGACGTTCTTCAACAAAAGCTACGGCCGTCTCTCCACCTTTGAGGGATGCACGTTGTTCACCTCGAAGTCTGTTGAGTGAAGTACGAATGCGTACGGCCTCCTGTTCTCGACGCTTTCGCAACTCGTCGGAGGAGGTCATACAGTCACCTCCACCGGGTCCTTCCCTTCAAACTTGACGACAGCCATGTTCACTAGAAGATCGCCAAAACAATAGAAAGAGCCAACCAATAATGGTGGATTCCAAGCGGTTAAGCCCGTCCAAGGAACCTGACTTGCCCATGTCCAGTTGGCGAGTGAAGTACCCCACAGTTCCATAGCCAATGCAGCCCAAGCCATAGCCGAGTACAACCGTGGTTGAGGACCCCACTTTGTGAAGATAAGAACAAGAGCCAAAAGAAAAACTGCTGATGTGTCGCCGCCCGTCCATGCACCATAGGCAACCAACGGAACAAAAGGTGCAAGCAAGGGTAACGCCCAAGTTTCTTTCATCTTGTCTGCGGCCATTCGCCCAAGGTCAAACAGGAAATAGTGACCTGCAGGAACAAACAGTGGCATGAGACCACGTTGATATTCATAGATCAGCCAAATTTCGCTAAAGAACAATTCCATTGGTGTTGCAATTGCAATCACTGTAATCATTTCAATACGCTGCTTACGGCTTCCACCTCGATAGAACCAAGCAAAAAGACCCCAGCACCACAGGTTGACGGGTAATTCTGCATATTCATCTGGAATCAAACCATTACAGGCTGTTGCAGAAAACCAGAGCCCCAGAGCAATGGTGCCAATGTAGACCCACGCTCTGTTCATGTTCATACGAGGAGGTGCTCCACTTAGCAAGAACGGGTGTTATTGATGGCCATATGAAAGCAATTCCTTGCCCATCGCCAACATTGAAAGTTCTGCCACTAAAGCATGCCAACCATGGGCATGTTCACCGTATTGACCACCCGATTGTGAAAAAGATTCAAATTGAGCACTTGGAGAATTCAAATTATCAATGTCTGACTTTTTCGAATTGATTCTATAGAACCATGAAGCAGCCTGTCCATCAACCAAATAGACGACAGGTTCGACAGGAGCGCCTTCATCGTTTTCCAAAATGGTTGGAATTCCTTCCTGTATGAGGAAATTTTCAACATCAACACCCCCTTTCGAATACATCAGTCGATTCATTTTACGGTTTGAAAGTTGTAAGAGTTCGCTTCCACTCCGAACGGTCATGATTCCGAGTCCATACGTACCTCTATCGTTTTTGATGAACACGACAGGTTCTCGATCAACCCCGAGTTCCAAGTACTTTTGACGCAAATTTTCTAAGAATGTGTCGACTTCAGCAGCGAGTTCGATTCGGCATGCTTCTTTCTCTAAGCATTTATTTTTCGAGACAAACCAATCAGCCATGAAGTGCCAAGGGTCGATATCGAGCATCTGAGCGATTTCTTCCACATATTCGCGAAGAACCTCATAATGCTGAGATTTCC
>CAJJCQ010000021.1 GCA_905182725.1 uncultured Candidatus Poseidoniales archaeon | reverse complement strand
AATATCCACCTTCACCCGTGCCATGCCAGCATTCACTCATTCCTCTCAAGGGACATTTAAGCTGGCTTGGGGACTGTTCAATAGCAGCGGAACTCCATATGCAGACTTGAATCCGGATAATGATAATTCAGAGATCACTATTGTCTTGGACAACACACTCGACTTACAAGCAACTTCGATGGCACCTGGCCATGATTCCACTTCAAGCGAATATTACTATGGAGAGGATATGGTTCATTCAACCATCACCAACAAAGGTAATGTCTCAGTTGGAGAAGTCAGTATTTCGTTCCAGGTGTATGACCCAGTCGGCGATGTTGATGAAGAAAGTCAATGCATAATCATCGATCTCAAACCTGCTGAATCACGCATCTGTAAATTCAATCTTTCAACCGTCGGTGCTGGACGTACGTTAACAATCAATGTGCCTGCTTCGTTCCCTGAAGGATTCGATATCAAAACCGGCGATAACAGCCTCAGTGAACAAACTGAAATCATTGCCGGTGGCATCAATGCTGCAATCGTGCAGGGTAATTCCAAGGGCACCTATACCACTGGAGAAAACATAGAAATGGTGGCTCGAACCGGGCCAACAGCTGCTCAACCACTGAACTATTCATGGTGGGTTTCAGGAATTATTAACCTCGGATATGGACAGTTGCTTAATGTTTCAGGCTCAGTACTCGGACTTGGCGACCACACCATTACTCTTCGAGTAACCGATGCCTTTGGCAGTCTAGAATCAGTTCATGAAGAGATTACATTGTACAATTATGTCTCTCTCGATAACGAACCCTTCTTTACCGGTCAAGCAGTTACACGCTCCTTATCTTACCTTGACCATGAATCAATATTACCCGTACTTGGAACTCAATACGGGATCGGTGAAGGAAGACAACCTCTGATGTTACTCTCGTACAAGATATTGGCAAATGAAGACGACTCAAACAACACTGGTATGGACCGCATGGAGATTCACCTCAATTCTTCGGCACTCCTGCCATCAAACATTCCGCTTGAAACGGTTGATGTACGCTTCTTATCATCTCTTGATGACAACATATGGACGTACCTCGACGACTATACCAAGAACATCGACAATTCTTTTGACGTGACGCTCACTGAAAATGGCGTCTTACTGATTATCGGCACTGCGCCTCCTGCAAATGCCAGTAGTGGCCCTCTTGATTTCACTCAACTTGAAGGAGGAAGTATACAACTCGAATGGAGCCCTACTGGAGATATAGATAACCCATATATCGGTTCATGGAACATATTCAAATTGACCGTAGAGAACGGTGCAGGTACAGTATTCCCACCTCCTTACCCTGACTTTAACGAGTTCATATGGGAGCAATTGACTGAAGATTCCCTTATTGCATCCGTAACCCCCGAGTCTACCTCGTGGATTGATCCTTCGCCACTCGCCACTGGCACCTGTGCGTCGTACGCCATTATGCCTGCTGACCGTGAAGGAAACCCAGACCTAACACATATCGAGATATCAAGTGATGAGAATGGACAAAGCTTAACTTTTTGCGGCGATGCTGTCGCACCTGAAAAATCAGTATCGGCAATTCAAGTAACGACGACCTTTACCAATGATACTGAATGTTACAAAATTGAGAATGATTGGTCAATGTGCTATGATTTGAACATGACATGGGTTTGGCCTGAACAAGAAACCACAGGAAATGTCACATGGAATTTGTATCGGACTGATCAAAAGCCAGATGGAATCGATTTGACGTTCCTCCAGCCATTGGAAATTGGAATGCTTGGAGCCTCGGGTGAAACTGGATATTACAATACAAGTGGAACAATCGACGAAAACATTCGACCATGGCGTACATCATACTACATTCTCGCACCTGTTGATTCAGTAGGGAATCAGTTGATGCAAGTCAACTATCCAGTCAATTCAATCCGTGTGGTTATCGACGACCAATGGTGGGACTTCAATCAACACCTCATCCCACTCCCACCACCTGAACCTGAACCACCACTTGGAATTGAATGGCTTGGTACACTCACCGATTATATGGCAATTGATGAATTCAAAACGACTGGCATTGTAGCCTTGATAACCTTAGTCATAAGTATGATTTCCCTACCGATCCTCATCAAAAAGAGAACGCGATTGGCCCGAGTTGTGAACGCACGTAAACGCAATATTGTCGACCGTGGAACTGCAGATGAATTCCAAGAGTTCTTTGATTAAGAATTGATGGCGCGGCAGGGGAGATTCGAACTCCCGAGGTGAAACACCACTGGATTAGCAATCCAGCGCAATGGCCAGGCTATGCGACTGCCGCAGTAACCCGGCGACCGTCGAGGCAGTCATGAACATGACGGTTGGCTCCGTCCTAAAAACAGCGGCAAAACCGATGCACTCAACTTAATGGCCCGAGAATACCAAGCCAGTCAGGAGGAATGGCACAAACAGCCACCAGAGCAACATGCATCCAGCCGAGATAGTAGAGTGAACGGAAAAAGGAGCGAGCAGCTTTGGGCATACGACCATTTTCATCCAGTTCTTCAAGCGGGTCGATTTGCCAAACCGATTGAGCATACCAGATCGTCAAACCACCAGCAAGCAATGCCCATAAGAGTGGCAAACCACTTTGTGGCCAAAAGAAAGGAACTGCGCCAAGCATCAGCAAAAGTACGCAATATATCTTGGATAGAAACACCGTATGCTCAGGCCCCTTCACTTCATTCATCATTGGAATGTTGACTTTACCGTACTCACCGGAACGATACAGAGCTAAAGCCCAGAAATGGGGTGGAGTCCACAAGAAAATCAACATAAATAACATCCATGGAATGGGTGAACCCAAATCCAAAGGGTTAGGGGAATCAATCGATGAAGCGGCTGCTGCAGCCCAACCGATCAACGGAGGAGTTGAACCTGCAATGCCACCAATCACAATGTTTTGAGGTGTACGACGCTTCAACCACATCGAATACACAAGAACATAGAAAGCCACGGAGAAAAAGGACCAGAAAGCGGCCTTCCAATGAACCAAAAAGAACAGTGAAGAACCAGATATCGCGATGATTAATCCAAAGATGAGGGCGCCTCGAGCAGATATATGTCCTTGTGGAACTGGTCGATTCATTGTTCGGCGCATATGAGAGTCAATATCTGCATCGTACCACATGTTGATGGAATTTGAACCACCAGCCGAAAGGGTACCCGCTACCACTGTAAGAAGGATAGTTGAGAAAGTATCCGTCCAAGAGCGATCAGCATCAAGTAATCCATGACGAGCGAGAAGGTCGTGAATGAGGATAGCGCAAACTGCAGTGACTTGAAGCAAGACGATCACGCGAAGTTTCATCAATTGCGTGAATACCTTGAACCAACCTGGATGTGGTGCTAAGCCCTCTGGTACCACATCAGCCACGTTCATTCCTCCTCAGATGAACCTGAGTCCGTGCTTAAGCGTAAGAAGAAGGATGCTGAAATAGCTACAAGGAAACAACTAATTCCAAAAATTAAGTGAAGAAGAGACACCCATTCTGGGAAATCCTCCATGTCTGCTAGAACGATGTAGGAGCCACCGACAAGAACATTGAGAATCCATAAGCCTGCAGTGAAGTCAGTAATGCGTCCGAACAAGGGAGTTACATTGTGGGTTCGTGCTTCACTTCGAAGGCGAGCAGACCCTGAAACCAAAACTAATCCCACCAGAACTGCACCAAAGCGGTGAATCATTTGAACCAAAACACCAGGCCCATCGAAGGATGGAAGCAAGTTGCCGTTACATTTTGGCCAGCCGTTTGGGAATCCTACTGAACAACCTTGATTGTATTGGCCTCCGGCAGTTGATGAGACCCATGCTCCAAGAATTAAGAGAGTAAACACTGAACCTACCATAGCATCAACACGACGCCGATTTGTTGAAACATATTCAGAAGCCATAGAATATAATGGCGACTCAGAACCCTCTGCTTTGCGCATTGCAAAGTATTGGAATAAGAAAGTGGAAGTGAAAATACTGGCGAGAGAAAGGTGTAACGCTACCGACCAATCGACATTATCCATTGAAACAGTTAGCGCCCCAACCAAAGCTTGTGCAATCAGCAACACGCCAGAAACAAGAGTGGAACGATACACTGTCTTACCATAAGTTGCCATCATTTTCCAAGCAAGTACGGCATTCAAAAGAACAGGTATAGCAATGACAGCAACTAAGAATCTATGGAACCATTCAGAAAAGATTTCAAAGGTTGTGTATCGGTGATCGATGCCGCGTGAATCGATTTCATCAGGGTTCTCCTCCCAATACGCACCTTGTTCATCGGCAGAGACATCAAAGCCCCATGTACCAAAGCATTGAGGCCAATCAGGACACGATTCACCTGCATCGTTGATACGAATTGTACCACCTGCGATGATGACACACAGTGCCATTATGATAAGGGCGAGTGGAAGGGTCGACGGTCGCCGCCACCATGCCTGCCCCATAGGTAGTGGTGAGAGCAGTTCCCTTTTGAACACATTCATACTCCCAGCAACCGTGTCGAGAACCAAGGTGCAGATTTTGTCAATACTGATTTTGGTATTCGTCATGACAAGTGCCTTGCCTTCATCGATGCACGTCGCGGCTGAAGAGCCTACTTTCGCCACCATGCATGACGTGGTGGTTTTTGATTCATCTTGCTTCAATTCCACCTCATGCATCGGTGAACGAGTTGAACATTTCGTCGAATACTATGGTGCGGATTGGTGTGAACCTTGCGAATTGATAGAAGATGAAATAGATGCATTGAATCGTACGGATACCTTCGTAATCCAACACCATCCCTCGGTTGTCGATGCTTCATTCCTCAGCGCTTCGAAACTTCGATTTGAAAATGAACATCGATTGCTATTCCTACCGAGTCTAGTCATTGATGGCCAAGGTTTGCTTACCGGTTCAAGTCAAGGCCTCGAACTCTCAAATGCTCTTAGCCAGCGTTCGACCTCCTATTCTGGCCTCTCCGAAATAGAATTGAACAATGGAAGTCTTACTTGGCAAGCATCGCAAGGTGACCGGGTAAGTGTGTGGCGAACTGAGGCAATCGAGCACCCTGACCGGAATCGTACACACCCAACACTTGCTACAGACATGATGCAATTCAATGCTTCAAATGGGTCCGGAAATATTTCGACCTTACTCGAAGATTTCAGTGGAAGTCTCGTCGTGATATTAGAACAAACGGGCACGTACCAATTAGTGAGTGATTCAACGAACCTACCGGGTGGTGTGGATCTGTACGATGACAGTGATGCGGGCCAAATAATTGCCCCACAAGGCATGTCACCCGGTCAAAGAGCGAGCCTCTGGACCGGTATTCTTCTTGCTGCTTTAGCACCCGCAATCTACATGCGTTGGAACCTCTCCAAACAAGTCACGGGTGAAGAAGAATAGGTTGGAGAATCCGATTGAACCGAGGGTTAGGTTCAAGACCAGTAGGTAAGTCGGCAGAATGCGGGTGTACTCGCAGGTGTATCTTAATGGTCAAACCAGCACGACTCCACACACGATTTGAACGAGCACGGATTATTGGCGCACGCGCACTCCAAATTGGAATGGGCGCTCCGCTTTATGCAAACGAAGAAGTCTTGCGTGAAGCGTTTATGGACGAACTCGTCTCACTCTACGGTCTTGAAGAAGCATCAGTTCGCTTCGTCCTCGACCCTCTAAAGATTGCTTTGTATGAGTATGAACACGAACTCATTCCAATCGATATCGACCCACACTTGGATTGAATCAATCATTTGTAGCAAAGCCGTAGAAATCGGCTTGTTCAACATCCGGTAGAGCTTCACGCTTGACAAGCATTGTTCGTACAGCCCAGAGATCAACAAAAACTCGGTATTTGGTTGTAGCATCAAGATAATCCACACCGCTTGATCCACCCGTTCCCATTCGACGGCCAATCATCCGCTCAACCATTCGAGCATGGGCAGAACGGAAGAGTATCATTGATTGTTCAAGTCCAACAAAGGCGTCAATAAGTTTTCGAGGCCAAGAAAGTAAAGGCAATTCACGGTACGATTCGATAAACAGCAAACCTGCTCTCGAACGTGAAAGAACCCCATCAGGACGTAGGAATTCAGCAGCTTGCTCAGTACCGGCTTCAATTCGAGAACGAACCGGTGCTTCTTCACCGTGACCGATGGCGACAATATGGGCGATGACATCTTCACCATGTGCACGCATTGCTTGCACATGACCTTCGACAAAATTTTCAATGACTTTTGAATCGCCTTCAGAACCTGCGAGTGAACCGTTAATTGGCGTCCGAGCGAGCCAAGAAGAAAGGGCTTCACGAAGTGATGGTTGATTTGATGTTGCTTCGAAATTTGCGAGAACCGACGCTGTAATTTTACCTTCAGCAGCCAGTTTTTTCATGTGCAGTAGAGGATCCATCCCACCCATCCGTTGTGCATTATCGAGGCCAAGAATCACTTCTAATTCACGCATTTGCCATGATTCAAATCCTGACGAAGTACCGAGTTTATCTCGGAAAGCCAAGAAACCTTGAGGCGTGAGTGTCTCCATGACTTTCCATTGATTCGAAAGAAGCCGGAAAATTTCGGTCACACGGTCTAAGTGATGGACCATTTGAGGTAATTTTTCTTCTGGAACATGCTCCTGGTTAAGCAAGGCATGGGTTTCTTTTAATTCACGTAAAATGAGTTTGAACCATAATTCAAAGGCTTGGTGGACGATGATAAAGTGTTGTTCATCGTTAGATGGAGCCGGGCTGTAACCCTGAGGACCGTCTTGGAGAGTAAGTAACTCATCCAATTGCAAATAGCCTCCGTAGGTCATGCGATGTGATGGTGCGTCGTCGGTCATGTTTTTCGATAGGGGTCAAGCCCTTGAACTCTTCACTCATTCGATGAGGATTATGAGTGGACTCTGGTGTTCAAGAGGTCGAGCCACTTGCTACTTTCAAACCGAAAGCATAGGCAAGAAGAGTGAGGAGGGCTGACAACCCGAGCGCTGGCCAAAAATCCATACCCCTCTGTAGGAGAAAAGGCAAGGCGAGGAACAATGCCAAGGACGGGATAACCAACCAAAAAATATCTTTACTGAAGATTGCAATCTGTTCAGTATCACCCGTATCATTGTACAACCAAATCATTGCGAAGATGGAAATCAATGGTAAAGAAGCGAGAAAAGCCCCAAGGACATCATTCTTCTTTGCGATTTCACTCGCACCGACAATCAATCCACCAGAAAGAAGAACTCGGAATGCAAGTTGTAACCATGCCATACCACTCGTTTGAACAGAGGGCTTGTCGTTGTTGTGGCAAAAACACGATTTGGAGACGGTTACAGAGTGCCTTGAGAATGCAAAAAAAATACTCACAGGAAGATATTTCAATCATAACACTCATATCGCAAATACTGAACCCCTCGACATGGGCGTAGATTCAGATACACTGGCGGGGTGGCTCGCCAACTACGACCGAGACAACATTACAATCGGTGTTGTTGCCTCACATTCTTCTTTGCAAATACTGCATGGAGCTCGTGTTGAAGGTTTCCGCACGCTTGGAATTGCAGTGGGTGAAAACCGACGACGTTTCTACAAAGCATTCCCTGGTGCTGAACCCGACGAATGGTTGATGCTCGAAAACTATCGTGAAATGCTTGACCATGCTGAATGGTTCCGAGAGAGAAATGTAGTGATCATCCCTCACGGGTCTTTGGTTGAATATCTTGGTTCGACAAATTACCGAGAACTCCAAGTCCCAACTTTTGGAAACCGTGGAATTCTCCATTGGGAAAGTAGCCGAGAACGTCAACGTCGATGGCTGGAAGCCGGTGGCTGTACAATGCCGAAAGTTCTCGAAGATCCTCATGATATCGAAGGCCCAGTTATTGTGAAATATGCGGGAGCAAAGGGTGGTAGAGGCTATTTCATCGCTCGAAATTACCGTGACTTCCGAAGAAATGTCGATATTGAAGAAGAGTTTACAATTCAAGAATACGTCCTTGGATGCCGATATTACCTTCACTTTTTCTTTGACCCTACTGCAACCGATGGATTCCAAGTCCGTGGTAAAGGCTCGCATGCTGGAAAGAATATGGGTCGGCTCGAATTACTTTCAA
>CAJJCQ010000020.1 GCA_905182725.1 uncultured Candidatus Poseidoniales archaeon | reverse complement strand
TCTCTTTCTGCTTTCGATTCGTTTTCGATATAATCTTGTACATCTTTCAATTCCTCATTCAGAGGTACGATCCTTTCCCATTCTACTTTATACTCAACATCACCATCATCAAAATGGATGTTGAATGAATTATTTGCGTTTTCGCTGGCGATTTTGCCGGGGTAATAATGGCCAAGGTTTCTCCAATTAACAAACACTCTATCTCCTTGTTTGAACGGTATACTGGCTGGACGGATTGTTCCAGGTGAGGTCCCAATTACTACGGCTAATTTAGTTTCAATAACCGAATCCTTAGGAACTTCAACTCTGTAAGTTCCGTCATCATTCAGCGCTACAACTTTGCATCGATTTAGCCAACGTTCATTCGTTGGGCTATGGTATTCTACATGGTCTCCAACTTGGAAAAACTGAGGTAGTTCAATTTCGGGAGTTGGAAGGGATTGCTGTGGAGTAGTATCTCCAAGCATTCCTAATTGTTGCAGTGCTGTGATAACCGCAGCAGTAACCGCAGCAGGGTCGTTATTGATCACTGTATTGCTTACTAAGTCACCACCAATTACAGAATCCTGCATGTTGATCTTATTTCCCTCTGACGAGGGTGGGGCGGGGATCCATTCATTTCCAGTCCACATGAATTTCCCATCTGGACTCAACATAAGGTCGGACATATGCAGCGCTTAAAGTTTGAAAGTATCAACTAATCGTAAATCAATCATGAGAAACTCACGAGTCCGTAGCGTTAGCATTGACGCCTAATACAAGGGGTCCACACCGAGATGTGCACGACCATGACAAAAGAATCATGTAAATCGAAACTCACATCCATAGGTTGATACATTGGGGCATCATGTCTAAAACATCAGCCCAATGGTGATTTGAAATGAAGAAAAAAATGTCTTATTTACTCACTCTCCTTTTTTCCTTAAGTAGTCTATCTGGATGTATGGGTGCCGAAATGGAAATGACGGATGATTCAATGGACATGATGGATGGTTCAATGGAAATCTGTACTGAAGAGAATGTTCCCGAATGGCATGTTGGTTGTGAATTTCCAAGTTTTGATATTATCGATCAAAACGGAACGCATTGGAATGGGTCTTCTGCTAATGAGACTGGGCGCTGGGTTGCCTATTTTTCTGCATCTTGGTGCACCCATTGTAAGCCAACAATAGATGCCCTTGACCAATCTATTATGGAAAATCATTTACTCGTGTTCAACAAACATGCTGGGAATGACAGTTCGAATATGACGAAATGGCAACTTATGATTGAAGATGAACTTAATCGCTCGGTAGACCGTCCATTTTTACACGCTCCACTCTTATCTGGGAATTTGTCAGTCACCTCAATTCCACATGTATTACTCATTGAAAATAATACCATTCTTTCTGCCCGAGTTGGATTGTGGGACAGCGCACATGAGATGAGTATGTGGTTCAATGCCACGACTCCTCAATCGGGATATACCCAAGCCATGGACCCAGATATGTCTGGTATGGAATAACCATAAACGATTTCAAAGACCGTTAGTCTAGGTTAGCCTTTCAAACCCTTCAGGTGAGGTAAATGACTCGGTCACTGCCTGGAAATACTTCTCCATCGTACTGTAGATTAAATGCAACAGATGAATTTCGTCGAGTTGATTGTAAGTCTACATGCAGAGTTTCTTCATCGTTCCAGTAGTCGTTCCAAGGATACGCCATCACGATAAGGCAAATAGGCCGAGTCCAAGACGTAAGGATATGGGGCAAGAGGAGGTGGTTTCCAATCCCAAAGCCTCTCTCCGAGTAGCAGGTATCACCCTCTTGATTTTCAGCATCATGCTGTGGCTCTACAGGCACAATTTAAATCCCGTGAATTACCTTTTCTTCGCCATGCTGTTGCTCCGGTTCGCCGGCCATGGTCTTTCCAAAACATCCCTTTTCCTCAAAGAAGGATTGGATACAAACCGGCGAATATTCGCTCGATGGGGGAAGATTTACTCCTCTATCATGGCGCTTATTTTGGTTGTTCTCGTTCTCTCAGCAACCGTATATCTGCAGTTTTCACCACAAGTCGGTGGCAACCCAGGCCACTACGACTCAGAGCACTACCATGATGGAGCTTTCCACAATCTTGAGCAACCAGAAGACTTGGAGCCTTCGTTTTTTGGAACGTTGATTCAATACTTTATTGACGATGGAAGTAGGGAGCCGGGCAGCGTGCTTCCTACCGTGGCATTCTCTCCACTGGACCTCAGTGAAGACGAGGTTGGGATTACATGGTTCGGACATTCTTCGCTTCTCATTCAAACAACAAACATTTCACTTTTGTTTGATCCTGTGTTTGGTGATGACAACACGGATCCCTTGTTTATAGGGCCCTCTCCGTTTGCATACGAACACACCTACGAACTCGAAGATTTGCCAGAAATTGATGTTGTTTTGATTTCTCACGACCACTATGACCATTTGGACATGGATGCCATCAAACATCTAAGCGACTCTTTGTACCTCGTTCCACTTGGAGTAGAGGCCCATCTCGTAGAATGGGGTATTCCTTCTTCACAGATTCAAACATTTGATTGGTACCAGGAAGCAGTGATTACAGAAGATTTGAACGTTGTTTTCACGCCATCTCAACATTTTAGTGGCCGTGGACTTCAACAGGACAACACGCTCTGGGGTGCATGGGCAGTGTATCTCAACGAGCATGCACTCTACTTCAGCGGGGATGGCGGTTATTCGGAAGAATTTGTCAACATTGGGCAACAGTATGGCCCGTTTGATATCGCCTTTATTGAGGCAGGCCAGTACAACGAAGCATGGGCTGATGTCCATATGTTTCCCGATGAAACCGTGCAAGCAGCTATTGACCTCAATGCCACGACTCTTTTACCCATTCACAACACCAAATTTGTCCTTGCCCTCCACGGTTGGGACGAACCTCTCGAAGAGGTCACTTTGGAGGGGCAGCGTCGAAATCAAAGCGTCACAACACCAATGATTGGAGAAAGTTTTGTGCTTGGAGGTTTCATGCCTGAGGAACCATGGTGGAGGGGGGTAACGGTTTACGAGCCTCCAATTCTCAAGCAGAACCCGTTTGTCGGAGCAGCCATGTATGCAAGCATGCTTCTGGCCATCATGATGATTCGTCACAGATCACCAGCAGTCGTCATCGTAATGGATTCACCTAAATGAAATTGAATCAATCGGTTTCTCCAAAGCGGATGAGATGAATAGCCGGTGAGGCTATGTGGCTTTATTTGTGAATCATTCTAGGAATTGAGCCAATTGAGGTGGTTGCCAGCCTTCCGGTTTGAGCACTTTTCCGTCTTCGCGTCGGATGACTTTTCCATCGACAAGTTTGGCCATATTGGAGCGGTGAACTTCGTTGAATGCATCGTCGTAAATCTTCTGCATGCCGTGGTTAATGATGGTTCCAGCAAGAATGTAGCCAATGTCTGCAAGCGCATCGAGTACTTCGACCATATCGCCAGCACGGGCAGCTTCTGCGTATTCTTCAACTTCTTCACGGAGCAATTTAATTCGCAGTTCAATCATTTCATCTGTACCAAGTCCTGGCGAATCGAGTTTTGGAATTTCAAAGGCTTCATTGAATTCGAGCAGTGATTTGACAAGAGGGTTCATGATTTACGGTGAGCCGTTGAAGCACATCAACCTTCCACAGGTGTCGTG
>CAJJCQ010000019.1 GCA_905182725.1 uncultured Candidatus Poseidoniales archaeon | reverse complement strand
TCTTCGTCTTCTTCGTTGCTTTCATCCACAACTTTCCAAACAGTTGAGTCTTCGAGTTCTTCTGCATCTTCTGTCACTTCTTGTTCTTCTTCAAAGTGCTCTTGGACATCACTCGCCCCGATCTTCTTGTTGGCATTACGAGCAAACAATGTGCTTGCAAGAACAATGATGACGACAAGGATGGCATAGACGACATAGGGTTTGTCTTCGGTTTCTTCACCGATATACCATCCGACTTCTTGCGAGTTTCCGCCTTCAACGTTGGTTACGTTACTTGCGATTGATTGCAATACATTAGGAATGAGTGTTCGGCAATTGAGGATCTGAGGTCCGTCAGTATTTGCCCACCACGATACCGGGAGTACCTTTTCTTCAGCAGGAGCAAGTGTAGTGGTAAGTGCTGTTGTTTCGGTGAGGTTGTCGCCAACATAGCACCAGATATTGACCGTAGCAGCAGCATCACCCGTGTTTCGAACAGTGACCATAGCGCCAATTTTTTTGTCCACTTCAGCGGTGGTATCTTCGGCATCAATTGAAACGACTTCGATGTATGGCAATGGGATGTTGACAATAGCCGTAGGCGTTTGTGGTGCAGGAATAGTTGTGGTGAAGTCACCCCATCCAGTACTGAGAGTGAATACCAATTCGGAATCTTCGGAATGGTATATTCCGTTCTGGTCGACCCATTCCACGATTCGCTTCCATTCACTTCCGCCAACATCAATCAATCCATTTGAGTCTGTAAAGTCGTCACGGGTCGAACTTCCGTATCCAATCCCAGTTTGGTGGACGGTAATTCCACCTGCATTGGTTTGGATTTGGCGTTGAGATAACAACCGAATCCAACCATCAGTGACACCACCAGTTCCCTGATTATCGGTGTAGATGATTTCTGCAAGGTCATGAACAATGATGTCTTCATCAGTACGGCTTCCTTGTATCATACTGGAAGTAACGACGATACTTGCCCCGTCTTCAACATTGATTGGTGCGCTACCGATCAAGGTGCTGGACAGTATCTGGCACTCGCCGTAGCAGGTAATATCTGCACCATAGATTGTGGCGCTGTCCAAGTTAAGGGTACCTTGAACCTCCAGCGCGAATGAAGCACTGTTCCAAATGAGGCTTCCTGCTGTGTGGTTGAGTTGGTTTGCTGAAAGGATTGGAGATTGGGCGCTGCCTGAGTGAAGTGCTTGGACTGAGATGATTTGAATTTCAAAGGCATAGTAGATGTGGAAGTCAGCGAGTAAATCACTTCCATTGAGTGAGACATCGATGAAAATGTGGTCTTTACCAGCTGCATCAACTGTTTGGTCACCAACGGTCATGTTGAAGATTGCTGATGCTGGGATTGTCTGGTCAAAGTTTATTCTTAATTGACCAGTTTCTGCTAAATCACCGAAATTTAAGTGTAATTGGGTGCTGTTAAACACTGCAAGCCCCGAATTCAATTCTTCTCCAAGCAGTGAACCCGTCAACTCCAATGTTGCCCCTTGCTCGATGAGAATCGAACTGTTGGTTACTATCGTGACGTCACTGGCAATCGTCAATGTAGCCCCACTCGAAACAATGAGGTTTCCATCCATGGTCATTGTTTCATTCCATGTTTCGTCGGCAGTTATAATGACAGTTGAACCATCACTTGGAGCATCAGCATGAACTCCAGCGAGCGTACTCAGCGAGGTGAGAATTAAGAGCAATGTGAATGAAAGGGCGGTTCGCATGTTACATGGTAGAGTAAAACCCCATTATAGGCTTCGCTCCGGAATCAGTAAGGTACGTCTTTCCAACCCATCTTGTAACCAAGAACATTGAATGAACGGTGTAAGACCGGTGTGAAGGCGACTAATGCCAGCATTGGCAATCGCAGTTCAGGGTCAGCCAAAACAGAAGTGCCGAGGAATATTTGCCCCGCTAAGAATACCATGATGGCAAAAGGCAGTGTGTCGAGAAGAGGGGCCTTCGAAGAGATTTCACCTTCACGCTTGAGGCCACGACGACGCTTAACAAAAGAACCAGTGCTATCCCCTACAAGGCAAAAGAAACCGAGGAAAGAACCGAGGATGAATGCTGTAAGCATGTTTCCGCCAATGGAAAACCAAGCATCCTCTGCTCCTTGTAATGGATGAGCAAAGACTCCATTTTCTCCAATCACTGCATCGGTTGCAGGCACTTCACCGAAGGAAGCCACAATGAGCATACACAAGAGTCCAGAAGTCAATGAACCTCCAATGAGGCCATTCCAAGTTTTTCCATCTCCGAGCATTCGATTTCCATCGCTAAGTGTTCGGCCACCATCGATTGGCCAAGGCCCATATCCCGTTTTAGGTAGCCATTTGCCCCACATCATGGCAAAAGTATTGGCCAAAAATCCAGGAACATAAAGCCAAAGCGTCAACACACAGAGTCCAAGAAAGTTCATTTTCATCACCAAAGGCTCACACCTTTGCTTCATGGCTTGGAGGGCGGTCTTTGAAGCATCCCCTCCGAAACTGGCAGAGGTGGTGAACTGTCTGCATCTCGACGCGATGGGATTATGAGATGGCGGCGACCGACACAGTCCATGGCAGACAAGGTCGTACTCGTTGTCGGTGGAGGTGGACGAGAACATGCATTGTGCATGGAATTGAAACAATCCAAGCATGTCGGTGAACTTCATTGTGCACCAGGAAACGCTGGAACGTCATATCTGGCAAAGAATCATTCGATCTCAGCGACGGATATCGAAGGGCTGTTGGAATTATCGAAAACACTCAATGCAGATTTGGTTGTTGTTGGGCCCGAAGCACCCTTGTGTGCAGAACTTGCTGACCGTTTATCAGAACTTGAAATCCCTTGTTTTGGTCCAATTGGAATCCTTGCTCATCTCGAAGGTTCCAAATTACATGCAAAGCAAGTCATGCAAGATGCGAATGTCCCAACAGCGGCGTTCCATGTCTTATCGAAATCAAGTGATATCGAGGCTGCATTAGATGATTTTGCAGGAAATCCATGGGTCGTAAAACGTGATGTTTTGGCAGGCGGAAAAGGTGTTGTGGTTACCTCTCAACGCGATGAAGCACGTTCATTTATTGAACAGTCTATTCAGACCGATGGCCAAGTTTTACTCGAGGACTTCTTACCGGGTGAAGAGGCAAGTATGTTGGTTATTATGGATGGTTCAGGCTATGTTTGTTTGCCTGCAAGTCAAGATCACAAACGAGCTTTTGATGGCGATGAAGGACCGAACACGGGCGGAATGGGTGCGTATTGCCCTGCTCCCGTGGTGACCGATGCAGTACGCCAGAAAACGATTGAATCGATTATTGAACCAATGCACCAATATCTCGTCGCTTCTGGAACTCCATACCGTGGTGTTCTGTATGTCGGTTTGATGATTCCAGAGTCTGGTGAACCAAATGTGGTTGAATTTAACGTTCGATTTGGCGATCCTGAATGCCAAATCACACTCCCATTAATCAAAACCGACGTCTTTGAAATTCTTGAAGCAGCAGCGACTGACCGACTGGCAGAACTCGACATTGAATTTCATGATCTCTTTGCTACGAGTGTTGTTCTTGCTGCAGAGGGTTATCCACAATCCCCTGTCAAAGGGCGACAGATACATGGGGTTTCCCAGGAGCCAATACATGCTGATGGAACAACGGCTTGGGTCAATCATGCAGGAACTGGTTTCAACGCTGAGGGGCAGCTCATTTCAACCGGAGGCCGAGTCCTTTCTTGCAGTGCATCTGGGCCGACGCTTGAGGCGTCTGTAAAATTAGCATACGCACTTATCGAAACCATTGAGTTAGAAGGTTCTCACTATCGAACTGACATTGCATTTCGGGCTCTTTGAAGAGGTTTTTATTGTCCCAAACGGCTAAAATCCAAGGTTCTATGGCACCCGTGAAATGAGGTGCAGCGGGGCTTTAATATGTCGTTCTTAGACAGTCACCATTAAAAGAGGCTCTTCAGTGGCGAAGACGCTTCAGCCTTGCTGCTGTCGCGCAAACACCTTTGAGGGATAAAAAATGGAACCAAAAACTGGCACAACACGCACCGCGCCAGCAGCACCGCTTGGATGGCTTATCGCCCCCCTTGCAGTTCTGCTCGCCATCGCAGCCATCAAGCTCGCCGGAGTCACCTTCGCACTTGATGTAGACAACCTGACGCCGATGATTTTCATCGTCGTTGCAAGCATCTTGGGACTTCTCCCATCAATGCTCGAAAAATCTGATTCCGTTGACCTCTCAAAAGCCACAATCTCCCTCTTAACATTGGCTACTGCCCTCATCGGTGCGGAAATCATCTACATGCAGGATTACGGTGCATTCGCCGGACTCTTGTTCGCCCTTGTCACCTTTGGCGTTCACTTCATGACTTCCCGTGGCCGTCATGAACTCGCAACCATCATCATCTTCTCGGCCGTTGGTGTGAATCTTGGAATGGTTATGGCAGGAGATGCTCTTGCCCTTCTTCCAGAGATTTACAACAGAGCAGGTCCTGAAGAACAGGCAAGTTTTGTATCGACTTTGAATTTGAAATACCAAGCTGTTGGATACCAATTCTTTTCCTATCTGACGCTCTTTACGCTTGTTGGCGCACTTGTTGCTACCTTCATCCGTGGCGTTTTGACACCAGTCGGTGAAGTCGGTTGGTTCAGTTACATGAACAACGAAAGCACCTCAGCATTCAACAAGAAGAATCTACCTCTTCAAATCGCTCTCGGTGTTTGGGCCCTTGCTCACATCGGAAGTCTTTGGCACTTCGATACCGTATCTGTTGCAGACCAACTTGGAATCACAACAGTTGAAGGTTACCACGGCCACTTTGGTTACTGGTCTGCCTTCTTTACCGGTATGGTTGCAATGATTGTGGCAGGTATGTTCTCTGAACGCTGGCACACCCGTGCAATGACCCTCGGGTCAATGTGGACCTTGTATTTGGTCTCCACATGGTATGATGCTGGTATGTTCTCCATCGATATGCTGAACGGTAACTGGGGCAGTTTGATCTGGCTTGGTGTCACCTTCTTTATCGGTGTAGCCATTTACTCCATCTCGACCCATGATTCATGGGGCGGATGGGTGAACCGTGAAGACCACGAATCATCCGGTGGTCGTTTATTCTGGAATCAACATTGGGCAAGCGTCATGATTGGACTTGCTTTCTTCTTCGGTCTTGTTATTCGAACACAATGGTATGTTGTGCCTTCAATGAATGCATTCGGAACTGGAAACTGGGACATGACCGGTGGTTCTGACCCTTGGTACATGAAGCGGGTTGTTGATTACATTCTTGCAAACAATGCTCACATGATTGTTGACGCTGATCGTTTCTACCCTGTTGGTGGAATCAATCCTCGACCTCCATTGTTTACCTGGTCAATCGCTGTGGTTGCAATGATGCTTGACCCGTTCTTTGCGAATGGCGATGCAGTTTGGTGGGCTATTCTTTCTCTACCTGCTGTTTACGGCGCTCTTACCATCTTGCCAGTTGCTGTCATTGCACGAGAGCATATTAGTCCAAAAGCAGCTGTGATTGCAGCATGGCTTCTGGCCTTCATGCCTGCGCACGTGAGCCACACAACATGGGCTCTTGCTGATCACGACGGATTCATCATGCTGTTCATTACCCTCGGATTCATGTTTTGGCTACGAGCCGTCAAGTATGCTGGAACAGAGCGATTGATTCGCAGTTCATCTGCAACACCAATGGCTTTCATTGCTTCAATCTCAGCGGTTATCGAACAACGAAAGGCTGCTTTTGCCGCCGCCGTTTTGGCCGGTGTCAGTTTCGGAATCGTTTCACTCGGTTGGAAAGGTTTCGTCGTTGGTCCATCGATTCTCTTCTTGGCATATGCTGCACAAGTTGCTCTCAACATGTTCCGTCGCCGTGACTCAACCACGCTGAATGTCTTGTTCTTGACCATGCTTTCCATCAATCTCTTGATGGCACTACCTTTCTATGGACATCCACAAATTGACCTTATCCTCAATGGAACAGGTCTTCAACCGTTCTTGTTTATCCTCGGATTTACTTTGGCTATTAGCTTTGTAACAACTGGATTCCGTGACAAGCCTTGGTTGCTCATCTTGGGCGTACTTGCTAGCGCAGGTGTTGTGTTCTTCTTGGCACTCTGGCTCCTCAAGCAAGCGAACCTCTCAAACGCATGGGATGTCTTGTTTACTGGTAGCGGCTACTTCACCAAGACAAAGATTTTCGGAACGGTTGCTGAAGCAAACGCTCCAGATCGTGGGCAACTCTTTGCTCAATTCGGACCGATTACCTTCGTCCTCTCTTTGATTATGGGTACTCTCTGCCTTTGGTCTGCTCTGCGAGAACGTAAGCAAACGAAGCTTGTGTTCGGTGTTTGGATTCTTGCAGCCTCCTTTATGGCTTGGACTGCAGCTCGATTCATGTTCAATGCTACACCAGCAATCGCCGTTCTTGGCGCATGGGGAATTGTATCTCTCTGGAAGTGGGCAAATTGGGGCGGTTTGGTGAAGACTTGGAAGAAACTTGGAATTCGCTCGCCTGAAGACCGTATCCGTGGTGCTCGAATTGCAGTATGGCGTACACCTTCATTCTCTGCAATCATGCTGGTTATGATTATGCTCCTTGGTCAACAATTCACCTATGGTCTTGACGCTGCAATTCCTGGCAGTAACAATGCTGAAGATGAAATCGATGAAGTAATTTACAATATCATTCCTGACGCATTCCGTTGGGAAGTTGGCGGTTTTTCACTTCTTGACGACAGTGGCTATGACGGCAATTGGTATCTGGGCTCATTTGGTTCTGGATTCAATGACAACGGTTGGAATACTGCCTATGAATGGCTTGCGGCCCAAGATGCTGATGAAGCGTACTCGGACCGACCAGCATTCGTATCTTGGTGGGACTATGGTTTCCAAGCACTTGATACCGGAGAACACCCGTCGGTTTCTGATAACTTCCAATCCGGAATTCCTGCAACTGGGAACATGTTGCTTGCCCGTAGCCAAGAGGACCTCGTTTCGATGTTTATCTGGCAACTCGGCCAAGGCGACTTTGAATACAACAAGGCGAACACTGGATCGTCAACTTTCACCTCTGGTTACAGTAACATCGTCGATAATTACCTCGACGCTGACCAAATGGACCTCTTTACGACCATCTCTACAAACCCAGAGAACGACGAAATGATTACGTTGGCTGAACTCAGCAGTTTTGAAGTGTTCCAAACCAATAATGATGTTGTTATGGCCGTTGGTCACCATCAAACCGATGGTATCTTTGACGCATCGACTCAGTATTGGCGTGTTTACGAGGATGGAGAACGTATGCTCTGTACCGATGCTCTCTCAGCTACATGTGTTGACGGAGACTGGTCAGAACAATCCGAAGCCAACCGAACATTCACCAACAATATTCGAACAGGTGCTGACAACGTGTATGATACAACTCATTACATTGTTGGAGATTACTGGTATACTGCTGATTTGCTTGAAGAATACAATTCAGTTGCAACCCACATTCACCGAAAGAACACTCGTCTTTCGTTGACCGTTCAATTACTTACAAACAGTCTTGATGACGGTCAAATCATTGACCTCTATGACGACTTGATTAATCTTGAAGGATATTACTCCGTTCAGGATTACGAAGGTGCTCCAGGCGATACGATCGAACGTGATCACGAAATCCGATACTTTGCCATTGATAACCGATTGTACCCTCGTGCTGGTCGTTATACTGAAGATATGAATTACAACCAAGGACAACCGATGGGTATCTTTGGTGCTCCAACCATTTTGAGCGGACAAGATATTTCCACTTACATGGATGAAGTGTACGAAACCATGCGTGGCGAATTCCCTGATGAAATGTCCCGTTCAGAAGTCGACCAAGCCATTACTGAAGATTTCCTTAACCAACAATCGGGTGCAGATATTGACCCATTACAAGTACAAGATGTCCGTGTTGACCACAACGCTGCCTTCTTTGACACAATGCTTGCACGAACTTATGTTGGATATGGTGCATCGTCACTTGGAATCGATGCAGGTTCATCGAACCCGCAACCTGCGCAACATTTCGGTCAATCCGGAAGCCCAGGTAGTATTCTCAGTCAAGCCCTACCACTTCCAGGTGCTATGCAAAACCACTTTGTTATCGCCAATTGGTACGCACCAGAAGCAAACAGTTCAGTGACTGCAGAACAACAATACTCGGGTATTTCCCAGACCAATACACTTGTCAAGATTCTCAAGTACTACTCCGGTGCAGAAATCTCTGGTCAAGTCACAATGAGTGATAACGGTCAAGGCCTACCTGGCGTTCGATTGTTGATTGAGCGTGACGCTTTCTCTGGCGAAGGTGTTGAAGATCTCGACCCTGATACCTATTGGGTTCCAATTGGTTTCACTGATGCTGATGAAAATGGCCATTGGTCATTCGAAGCACCTGCTGGTCGTATTCGTGTCAGTGCATATGCTGGTGATTACAACCCAATTACTGCTCAAGACAACATTCGTTCTGGTGCATTCTCACAAGGACTCGGTGATATCCTCACTATGACTAACGATGACCGTGTAACAAACGACATCACAGCCATTCTCGGCGAAGTTGCCAACATGAGTTGGCTCGGCGAGTATCAGCTCAACGTGACTGCAGAACAAGCAGACCGATTTGTTGATGTTACGACCCCATTCGATATCGCTGTTGAAAGCAGTGGTGTTTCTGGTCAAGTCACATGGACTGGTCATGAATCCTTTAACGGGGATGCACTTGTCAGTACTGATTTCATCTTGCGTAACATTTGGTCGATGACTGAAAACTACACACTCACCACTACCAACGGTTCATTCTCTTCTGATGACAGCCGCATTCTCCAAGGATCTGGTGAGGTAACCTTCACCGAAAATGGAACCTTTGAAAGTAACGGTGTTGCTTTTGCAGATGACTTTACTGGAACCTTTACTCGTTCGATTGCAGACAACCGTGTCTACACAAGCAATGGAACTTGGAACGGTAAGGGATCTCTTGTTGCATCATGGGTTGCGAACCAAAGTGTCGTTTCCTGTCTTGATAATGAAACGGCTCCAATGCCGGCGAATGAAACACTCTGTATTCATGATGCTTCAGCCTCGCCAATGATCTATCTCCTCGATGGTGAAGTAGAAGCAAACGGCCGTCTAACCTCTGACGGAATCTCTACATTGATTACTGAACACTCTGGTGACTCGTTTGAAGCTACAGGCTCCTTCGAAGGAATTGGAACACTCAATGGTACTGGACTGTTTGTCGGTCCTGGTGATTTCTCCGGACCAATGGTTCAGGCAGGTTCATTCTACATCACTGGTTTGATTCCAGGTGTCTACAACATGATTGCTCAGTTGGAGAATGGTAAGGAAGTTCTCTTGCCAAACCCAGTGAATGTCGAAATCACTCCATCGTATGATTTGGCTATGACTATGCCAGGTTCAATCTTTGAAGATACTCTCGATGATTTCTTTGACCAACCATTCTCGAACGAAACCATCGAGTTGATCGATGTCGATTTGGGTCATGATGAAATCATGGATATTCTCACCGATGCAAATGGTAACTTCTCGTATGGGCCTATGGCTGCAGGAGAATACTACTACCGTGTTGACGTCGACAACGATGGCTGGTATGAATTGAATGAAACCTTCACTGTTCGAGATTCGTCAGAGAACTTTTCGTTGCTGATGAGTGTCCCTGAGATGCATGATGTATCTCTTCAACTCACTTCTCCAGTTGATGCACAAACCCAAGAGGCGTTTGCTGATGTATCTGGACGAGTTGTGACCTTCACGAACGCTGATCCATTGTTCGGGCCAATTAACTCAACTTCGGATGAGAATGGACTTGTTTACATTGAATTGCCAATGGGTGCTTACACGATCTCTGATGAAACTGGAGACGATTATATTTTGTTCGACCACATCGTTCTTGAAACAGAAGATGTCTCAATAACCAGTGCTTATGCAATTGGAACTTGGGTGAACGGTAGTATCCGTGTTATCGATGGCGGACTCGAGAACACATATGCTGAATGGGCTGCTGAAGATGAATCTGCTAAATTGGAACAAAGTCAACCTGCTTCAGGCATTGTCATCGACTTCGTATCCGATGACCTGTCCTTCTCGACGACTGTTGAAACCGATGGTAACTACAGTATTCGTCTACCAAGTGGTAATGATTTCCACATGACGACCTTCAGTATTGCTTCGCAGATGTCTGTCGGTAAATTGCTTGTACTCACTGGAGATGCAGAACTTGATAATGGTCTTATGTACCTTGTACCAACTGTTTCCACAACAGGATTTGTTTACCTTTACGAGAACACTTCACGTTGGGATGGACTTGTTCCAGGCTACAGCGCACAAACAGTTGTTGCAACAAATGCAGATGGACTTGAATGGAAGACCACAATTGCTGATACAGGTGATTTCGAATTCCACCTTTCAACAGGGGCATGGGACTTCACAGTTGATGACGCTGCATTGAATTCTTCAAGTGTTGAGGATTTCAATATTGTTGCTGAACCTGATTCATTCCCAAGTGCAATTGAGTTGTTTGTCTCCCCAGACTATCTCACAATTGAATTGAATATCTTCATGGATGCAGGTGCTGACGGTATCTTTGCAAACGGAACACTTGTGAGTCCTTCATTCACTTTGATGCCTCTCAACGTTCACGGTCAACAACACAATTACACAGCTGCAGACTACACCTCTGCTGGAAACATTACCGTGATACTTGAGCCTGGAATCTACAGCCTCCAATTCAACACAACAGAGGCTGCTGATGAAAACGCATCAGATTACCAACTCATTGGTACGCAGGCGTTTGACCCAATCCTCGTTGGAATCGAAGTGTACGAAGAAGCAGTTGCATTCCCTCTTCGCAACGATTACTTGGTCACTGGAGAACTTACCAACATGAGTGGTGGAGCAGTTGAGAAGCAATTCCTACTGCGAAATGAAGCCGATGATTTGTGGTTTAACATGGCGTCCGATGCCAATGGAAATTTCAGTTCCTACGTTCCTGCAGGAGATTGGGTCGCAATTGTGGCTCCATTCTTGGCAGATAATGACAGCACAGAGACACTTCGCTACTCATTCACGATTGGCGATGATTCATCAGTCCGAACTGGCTTGAGCCTCTCTTCTTCTGATGTTATCGAAGTGAAGTTCCAACTTCAAGAATTCAATACCGATGAAAACATGTCTGGAATTCGTGTAACTCTTGTAAGCCACGATGGATTTGGTAACGTGACTCTATCGAAGTCTGATGTAAATGGAAATGTCAGCGAACAATTGATGCGAGGAAACTGGAGTTTGTTCCTGAACGAGACCTCACCTCAACAACACTGGACTCTTGACACCTCTTCGACACCATTCTCGACTGATTCAGCCGTTGATGGAATCATCGATCTTGGAATCATCACAGCAGAACTTGAGGTTCAAATCGGTGGAAAGGTCTTCTGGGACCTTGATGACGATGATATTCCTGACGGAACTGAGGGTGTTGCAAACACAACGGTAACAATTCTTGGAATGAATAATTCAGAGATTGACACCAATGTAACAACCGATGAATTTGGTGTTTGGTCCTTGTTTGTCCCAATTCAAGATGAGTACCAAGTTTCAGTGAGTAAGGAAGGCTTCAGTACTGAAGTGTACAATATCTCGAACACGAGTGCTTACCCTGTTTACTCTGAACCTGAATCCTACGATATTGAAATGACCGCCGGAAATGTAACCGTTTCAGGTAATGTCACCGACATTAACGATGCAAATCGATTGAACGGCTCGACTGTGGTTCTCTACCCTGCAAGTGGAATGGCTGGCGAATCTCAATCCATCACTCCGGTGTTTGACAATGACCAACTCAGTTGGTCGGCAGTTATTGCACCTGGTAAGTGGGTCGTCGTGGTTACAGAAGCAAATGCTGGAGAGAACGGTGGCGGTGTCGCTGTCGGCTTACTCGATGCAAGTATCTCCGATGGAGCAACCCTCGACCTTGAGATGTCTCTTGGTGGATGGATCGACTTGACAACTACATGGACTGATATTGACTTGGTTGAACACCATGCTGGTTCTGCTGACAATGGTTCATCTATGCTCAACGAAACCGCAATGATCACATTCGGTCTCGGTTCCGATGTCGAATGGGATATGGCAGTTGGTAGCGATGGTAGCATTAGCATCCTTATGCCAGCTGGTGAAGTTGAAATGGATTCATCTTTCATAACCCTTCAACATGACTTGGCTCTTGAGATGGGATACATCGGCGGTACTGTGACTCAGGTTGCAGAAGGTCGTTCTCCAGTTACTCTTTCGTACACACGTACAATCAACTCCGATACTACAATCACCTTCGTTGAAGGCAGCATGGTCAACGCAACAGCGGTCGAGGATTCAGAACTTTCATTCATAGCAATCGCAGAAGATGAAGGATACCAATCCATTGAGTTTGATTTGAACATTGATTACGAAGGAACTGAAACTGTTCAAGTGTTTGATGTTCTTGGACAAGTTGGTGTTTCACCGGACGAAGCGGACTGGAATGTTGAATTCTGGAACGGAACTGCGTTTGTCGATTCATATGAACTTTCACTTGGAATTGGAAACAACTCCAATGATACAAGTATTGAGTCTTCAGCAGTGCTCCGAGTTCGTATTCTCACAGCAAACCAATCTGAAGCCTGGCATTTGGAAAACCCTCATATCCTCAAGGTTCGTTTGATTGCCGATTCTACACCATCCAGCGAAATTGCAGTCAGTGTTCAAATCCCTCAAACCTATGGATTTACTCTGCGTGACGCTGTCACTGAAATTGGTATTGGAACTGGCGGTAGTGGTTCATTCGGGTTCATGCTCGAAAACACTGGAAACGGTGATGATTCGTTTACCATTGAGCTTGTTGATAACATTCCAGAAGGCTGGGAAGTTACTCCAATGAATTCAGTCATAAGCATTGCAAAGGGCGACAGTCGCTCACAATTGTTTACGGCGTATTCTTCTGATGACTTCACCTCGGGTTCCAAGACTGTAACCGTTCGAGTCACAAGCGAAGATGGTGTCTTTACAGATACTTTCGATGTTGTAATCACGAAAGCAAGCATTGAACTTTACATTAATCAAGGTAAGATCGTAACACTTTCAGACAACATTGCAGACAAAGCAGGTAAACTCGTAATTCCAGTTACCAACCTTGGTTTCTTGGGAAGCGACGACGTTTCAGTCTCTGCGAATGTACAAGGTGGTAAATCATTAGGTACGCAGACGATTACTCTGAATCCGAACGGTACGACAAATGTTGAATTTGATTTAACTGCTGAAGATGCTTCAGGTACTGTCCGGTTTGAAGTGCGAGTCGAAGTTCTTGGAGATGACGCAGATCAAGTCATTCAAGAAATTGGTATAGAAGATGGAGAACAAACCATTGACTTTTCAATTGAGTACTTCATCCAAGCCGATACCGATGAGACAGCAGATACTTTCTTAGTTGCTGGAATCGTCATACTCGGTTTACTCGTAATTTATGGTGGAGTCCGATTGGCTCGCTCGAAATCTTCAACTCGATTCTGAGATGAGACAACACATTATATCCAGAGTTGCTTAGGTGACTTTGTTACTGTGATACCATGAGTGTGGAACTATGAAGGGCCTAGAGAATTTGGATTTACTTCCAGAACCTGGAGATTCTCGAATTCTCTCAGCCATTGACCCAGCAGTAGTCGGGTTCCAAGATGGTTGGAGAGCCGAGGTCACCGGATGGGCTCCATTGGATGCGGTTCCAATCGCTCGTGTACGTCGAAAGAGAATACTTGCCACGAACGGGGCAGTCTTTGCGATTCTTGTCATTATATTGCTCGTTGTCTGGGATTCTGGACTTTTGTTTCTGGAGCTTTCTCCACCGAAATCTGAGTGGGCCAATGAACAATCTCAACTTGATGATTTTTCGGAACTTGGACTTACGGGGTCTGGAGTTCGAGTTTGCATGGTGGATACTGGTATCGATTTGAGTAATCCTGCCTTTTCCGATGTCGAAGTGACGTTCAAAGACATGATTGGGACTTCGAACGCTCCGATTGATTATGGATTTATTTCGCATGGAACTCTTATGGCAGGAATATTAGTTTCTGGTAGCCACCAAATGGGTATTGCTCCGAACATAACGCTCGCCATGGTTGCTGCTTTAGGCGCTGATGAAAACGATATGAACAGTGGTTCAGAACAAACTGTGGCGAATGCAATAGCTTGGTGCCAAGACACTTTCCAAGCAGATATCATTTCACTTTCTCTTGGTGGAGAGCAGAACATCGAGATGCATACCGAAGGCACGAGCGTCTCCGCAGTTCGAAGAGCAGTTGATTCGGGTATCTTCGTCGTAGCTGCTGCAGGTAATGATGGTGGAGGGGACGACGATGGTTTGGTTTCAGTGCCAGGCAATGTCGCTCGAGTGATTACCGTAGGCGCATCGACTCGGGAACAAGGCGTATGGACGAACTCTTCGGCAGGCTCGCAAGTTCTTTCGGATGGAACTCTTCGACAGAATCCTCACATGAAACCTGAGGTTATTGCACCTGGTGAGAATATCATCAGCACTGGTATCGGAGATAGTTGGTATTCGAGTAGTGGTACCTCGGATTCGACTGTTTTCGTCACTGGGGCCTTGTCATTGCTCTTGGAAGCGTTCCCTGAATACAAGCCAACCTCCTCATCCAACGGCGACTGTATCGACCAAGTGAAACTCTCACTGATGAATTCCTCATTAAAATATGAAGATCTGGTAGCACATGATGACCATTGGGGATACGGCCAACTCCAAGCAATGGATTGGTACCTTGATTTGGCCGTTCAGGTTCCTACCTGCTGAGTTCCAATGATTTGGTAAATCTTTGATTTCATCACGAAACGCCTTGCTTCGTCCTGTTTGGTTCCCTTTCTGCTCACTTAGAAATGATATTTTCAGTAATAATTGATACAAAAGAGCCTTTATTGATGATACTTTTACCCAATTTTGATATTTTAAATGTGGCAATAGAGGCGCAGTATTATATTCGAGGAGGATATGGGAGAAATGAAGAGGTGTCTATTTTGAACAATTCTACATCACGCAAAAGCATATCGTTGGTTGCACTCTTGTTGGTTTCCATCTTAACTGGATTAATCACCATACCAACCGTATCTGCTGTAAATGAAACGAAGTCCGGAATAATCTCCGGTACTGAGACTTGGACGGGCACTATGAA
>CAJJCQ010000018.1 GCA_905182725.1 uncultured Candidatus Poseidoniales archaeon | reverse complement strand
CCTGTTATGCGTTCTTGTTCTAGGCTGCGAACACCGACGTGGTCGAGCAACATCATCACTGCACCTCGCTGATTTCGTATCGCATCTTTCCACTTGTCTTCTTTCCATTGAGGGCGGCGAGGGGTCGCATCGAAAATGGCCTTTTCTTCTTCCCAGCGTACCTTGAGAATGCGTTCTGCATGCTCTGGAAGCCATTCGCTTTCAGCATCAGCGATGTGCGATATGTCGTGGAGAAGCAAGTCTTCGACTGAAGCGTGTACTGCTGTACCTAGGGAAGCGGCCATGCCTGCTTTACGTGGCAAGCCTTGACGGCTTAACCAGTACATACGCGGGCAAGTTTCGTAACGATTCCAAGCCGATGGTGAGAGCATATGAGGGCGCGGTTCTGGGGTTGATTGCTCCGCCATAACGCTCGCTTGACTCCAACAAACATCAATCCACCGATGATTACCAAAGATGCAAAGTGTTGATACCTAAGAGCAACAGCACAGTAACATGGAACGTCCAAGTGTCCGACTCAATACCAAAATTGAAACTGAAAATGCAATGGTCGTCGCCTGTTTTCCAAGCATCGGTATGGTCTCAAGTGTCGTTGCCCATTTTTTAATTGACCATTTAGATTTACAATTTGTTGGCGCTGTTGTCGACCCACGCCTTCCAGTGATTACGTTGGTCCAAGAAGGCGAACCATTACCTGTTATTCGTGCCTATGCTGGCAAACCTGAATGCACCATTGAAGGATGCGATCAAGTGATTCTTTTGATGAGTGAACTCGTCATCCCTGAGCCTTTGGTCAATGACATTGTCTGGGCTATGTTTGAATGGTCCAAAGAAAACAAAATCGTTCATGGAGTCGTCATCGATGCCTTTGCCAAAGAAGGCATGAAAGGAAACCTCAACGGCGCTGAACCAACGGTTGAATACGAAGATACTGAAGGAATCGATGTTGTTGGAATCGGTGCAAATCAGAAAGTAAGAGACATGCTCACTTCAATGGACATCACCCTGCTCAATCAAGGTGTCATCAAGGGTATTAACGCCGCTATTTTGAGTGAAGCTCGACGGCGTGGGCTCGATTTGATGTCCATCATGGTCGAGGCTGACCCTCGATGGCCTGATGCTCGTGCTGCTGCAACACTCATTGAAACACTCAATAAGTTGCTACCAACCATCGACTTACCTCACCAACCTCTCCTTGAAGAAGCAGAATTACTTGAGAGCCAAATCAAATCGATGATGGAAGGCGCAGATACCAGTACTGTTACTCCAACCAACAATTCAATGTACGGATGAAGAAGGATTCATTCGTTTCCAACTCAACACGAGCATGATGACTCCGAGCAGGAGTCCTGTTACGCTTATGAACACGGGGAATAAGAGAACCTCCTCGTAAGGTAAATGGAAGAGATCGAGGAGTGATTCTCCTCGAGCAAAGGTCCCTCCCGCTGATGCTGTTAACAGCATTGAACCGACTGCTGCGAGGCCAGATGAACTGTGAAGGACGGCGGATTTCGTAGTGGACCATACTTTGTTTCCAAGACGCCAACGGGAAACGAGACATCCAAGTGCAAACCCAAATCCAGTCATTGAAAGGAACATTTTATTGACCAAAATAGGACTATTCAATCCCTCTCCTGGGGCGGATGAAAGCCCACTCAAAATTGCAAATGGTGTCGCGGCAAGTCCGAAGGCAAGTGTGAAATGTGCCACGTGATCGACTACAGGTGGCCATGATGGTTGTTTCAAAACACCCAAATGAAGCAGAAGACAAAGCGTAAAACTCAATCCTGCTACAGAGAACGCCCCCACGACGAGTTCTGTAGTTACCACGTGAAACGTTCCAGAAGAAATCATGCTTGTCCACCTCCATGTTTTCCTGCAAGGTAATCATGGCCATGTGTATTCCATTGCTCTTCTGTCCAGCCAATTGGCAATCCTGCAACAGGCCGAGGCGGAGCGGCGATTTCTTGAGATGGAGACAGAGTGTCAGTCAAAGCAAGTTCTTCCAAAACAAGAGGTGCTTCGTCGTACTTTGAAGGAGAGGATTTGGAAGTGAAGCGAGTTTGAAGCGCAATCACAATACCGGCAGTCATGAACAGAAGGGCGAAGGCTTGGAGATAGACGGCGTTTTCTGAGACTTCCCAGCTGCTTTCTTCGGCAGCAAGAGTGAACCATGGCGTCGTTTGTTCTGGACCTTCGCCTTCGAGAAGAACGCGCCATTGGATAGTCGTTGGTTGCAATGCTGCTGGAATGGTTGTTGTCCAACTGTTGTCTCCTGTAGAATTGACGAATGAATTGCTGATGAGTCCATCGTCAGACTTCCATTCGAATTGTATCGAGTCGGTAAATTGAGTTTCGATGTTCAATTCAGTTGGTGTATCGAGCATTCGAAGAGTCGGTGGGGCAAAGTCTGCAGCGAGTCTTGGTAGATTTTCTGGTACGGGTTCGACTGAAACTTCGAATCCGACAGTCGTTGTTCCAAAGAACGGAGACGAATATCCGCCGCCGTGATGAATCGCTGCGTAGAACGTAGTTGAGCCAAGGGTTGATGCTCGTACCACCCATGAGATGCTGGTTTCATTTTGCCCTGGAGTGAGTGTTTGTTCGAGGTAATTCATCGTCCCTCCATTCGCATCAGAGAGGATTTCCCATCCTGCATCCTGTGGCGTATCTGAATGACCAGTCATGTCGGTTAACAGAAATAAACCAATCAAACGGGTCGAACTTGTTTCAAGATTTGTTGCAGTAAGAGTAAGTGTAGTTGGAATGCCAACATAGATTGTTGAAGGTGAAGAAAGGGACAGGATTGCGCTCGAAGTTTCATTGATTGAAGCGTCTCCATGGCATGCACCTCCACATTGCATGTCTTGAATCGAATCGCCATTGCCGCCGGGTTCTGCGGCTCCAAAAGCGGAACAAACCAAGAGTAATGAAAGAACAAGCACTGTGTGGAAGCGAGATTTCATCTTCAACTCAATCCCTCCGTCCCATCAAAGCAAATCCACTTGCCGCAATTCCAATCAATAAGAAAATAATTCCAGAAATGAGCCCCCCGGTTGAAGAGGGTCCTGGTGCTTCAGTAGCAGCGGTTTCAATCAGGATTGATTGAGCGCCTGAAGTTCCTGCAATCAATGTCATATCTCCAATTTGTGGTTGAATAGCGTAGGAAGTATCGCCAGCAAACAGAGGTATATCGGTGTATGATTCAGAGGAAGTTGTTCCAACCAAGATTCCGTTTCGGAGGATGTTAAAGGTTGCATTTGGCCCATTCCAGTCCCACTCTAAAACAACCGACTTACCCTTCGATTCGGTGTTGAAATCAGTAATCACTGGCCCTTGAACTGCCGAGAGTTGTACATCCGTAGTAGCAAATGCTCCCATGTCATCGAGAACTGTGAGTGTAACAACCGTATTGGAGAGAGGAACCATTTGGATTTCTAAACCTGAATCTGAACTTATGGTGCCTGCAGCATCGACCCAAGACCATGTTGCCTCTACAACCCGTCCATCGACATCACTCGATTGTGTAGCGTCGAGTGTCGTCCATTCTCCAATCCAAATGATCTCGTTTTGAACATTGATTTGAGCTATGGGTTCGATATTGAGGACGGTGATTGTTTTGATAGCGGTAGCACCAGAGGTTGAACCACTGTCTGTTGGCGTGACGTGTACTGCCCAAGTTTGACCCGGGCCAAGTAATTGATTTGGGACGCTGATTTCACCAGCTAGAGAGCCTTCGAGGAAACCATTACGGTACCACATAATATCTGTTTCAACACCATCGCCATCCGCATCTCCAGTAACCATGGTAAGATCCAATGGCCCAAGGGCCGTTACATTCGAAGAAAGGGTCACGCTTACTGTTGGAGCGCTGTTAACGATGGTCACGTTTGCAGAAAGGGCGATTGCGCTCACATCGACACCATCGCCTGCTTTCACCATTACCGTCCATGTTTCGCCTTTTGAAGTGGATTCGGAAGAGAGAGTGATCTGCCCTGTAAGGGATGGCTCCTGAACGCCGTTTTTCCACCAAGTTATCTCCGAACCTGATTCTTCATCTCCATCGATATCAGATTGTGTAAACTCGATTGTTATCGAATCGGTTGTCTTAGCCTCCGTATGACTCAATGAAAGAGATTCTGTGACGGGAAGGGAGTTTTCAACATCAAGTGTGTTACTTGAAGACCAAGAGGACCATTCAGTGCCATCATTCACGCGTACTTCCGCAAACCAATTTTGGCCCTTTTCGGTAAAACTTGAAGGCAGTGTTCTGCTGTTTTCAGCAAAAGCAAACGGTGCATTGTTGAGGAACCAACTGATTTCAGAATCGACTTCAAGATCTCCGTCAATATCTGTAAAAATATAGTTGACCGAAAAGTCATCGGTCGTGTAAATAATCTCGGGACTCAATACAACGCCGGATGCTACAGGGGCGCTATTCGTTTGCCCGGCTCCAATTACAACTGCAGAGGAGGATTGCCATTGAGAGGTGTTTTCGGTATCATTGGCTCGGAGTTCAACAGTCCATGCCTCACCACTACGTGTGGCGAAGGACGGGAGAGTCTCCATATCGTTTAATTCAGAGACGAGAACACCGCCAAGGAACCAATGAATGTCAAAATGAACTAGGTCTGCATCGTTGTCAGAAGAAGTACTACTGAATGTTAAGTCATCATCAGAGGTTGGATTAGCTGGCTGAATTATTGGCGTTGTCAAAGAGGGAATTGAATTCGCAATGGTCAATATATTGCTCGTCTGTGAGGTGCCGGAGTCTGAACCATCGGATGGCGTTACAGTTACCTTCCACTCTTCACCCTTCGAAGTTGCTGATGCTGAAATGGTAAGTCCTTGAAGACCTATTTGTTCAACATCATCTTTGTACCATTGGATTTGAGTCCCAGATTCTAAGTCATTATCTGAATCTGAATACACATAACTGAGCGTCGGCGACGATGTGGTCGTTGCCCCATTTGGACCCAACAGGACATTCGAAACACTCGGAGCGGTATTTGGAACTGCACCCGCTTCAGAAATTTGATACGATGCTGTAGCCCAGCGGTCTCCAGAATTTCCATTCATATTGTTTGCAGTCAAACCGGCAACAGAAAGAGTCGCAATGCCTGATCCAGTGGAAGGGGCAGTCCAATTGACGCTCCAAGACCGTTGGCCAGTGGAAGAATGAGTGGCGCTGTCTTGTGCGTTGTTCACACTGACTGTAGATGAAAGTGGTACGCTCAAGGAGCCCTTGTCAACTTCAAGACTAAAACCGCCGTTTGAACCACTAATTCCGTTGCTGACTGTAATGGTCAAGGTTGAAGTTGTACCTGCTGAATATTGGGAAGGTTGGCCAGTCACCACCACTGTTGCAGCGGTTGAACCGGTTTGTGAGTGGCAGTTACAACCGGAACTTTGTTTCTGCATTCCAATAGATTTCCCCTGCGTCAAAGGCGAACTACCGAGTAAGACAAGAAGAACCAAAACCATGCCAAGTGCCTTTCGATTCATGCTTACACCACTGCGCAAGTGGTTATCAAAGGTTGCTCAAGTGAAAGTTTAATCTTTGATTTCATCGAAGACATTCATGCATTTCGAAAGACGAAATGACTCATTTGAAATCAAAAAGGGATGGCTGTTTATTTTCTCTCTTTTTTGATTCTGAATTCTGCTCGGGCTCAGGTTCTGTCGATGCGTGAGTTTGCACAGGAGGTGTTGATTGACCAATTGCTGCTTCGAGTTTTTGTTCTGACCAGATTTGTACGCCAAGAGATTCTGCTTTTGCCAACTTCGAACCTGCTTTTTCTCCTGCGAGTAATACGCTGAGTTGTGAAGAAACGCCACCTACAATCTTTCCACCTGCGGCCTTGATGGCTAATTGAACTTCTTTTCGTGGCTTTTGAAGTGTACCTGTTAGACAAAAGGTCATCCCATCAAGTGGGCCGCCTGATGCTGCTTTTGGCTCATCAAGAAGAGTAATCAGTGTTGCAAGGTCAAGTAACATTTCTTTTCTCTTTGAAAGACCATCTCGAACTTGGAGGGCGACCTTGCTGCCAATTCCTTCAACGTTACACAATGAACGAATGGCTTGGTTTTCGGAATGAGGTTTGTCTTTCTCATCGAGGAGTGGCCCGAAGTTGGCATCCTCTTCGGTCGCAAAAGCATCCTCAACCCATTGTAAAAGTGATGTGAAATCACCGCAGTGTTGTGCCACAGATGTGGCTAATTCTGGCCCAATCCCTGGAAGGCCCAACGCATGCAAAAATTTACCAAGCGGGAGTTCCTTGACTTTGTGAAGTTCGTTCAAAACATTGAGGGCAGATTTTTCCCCCATTCGATCCATGTTCTCCAGTTCCGCTTGCTGAAGACGGAACAAATCTGGGATATTCTTGATATGGTCTTGTTCGAGTAACTGTTCGACGAGCTTTTCCCCAATGCCATCCATTTCGAGCGCTCTACACCAATAAAGAATTGAACGACTCGTTCGAGCATCGCACATAAGATCTGTACATCGTAAAAATGCTCCATCCGTCTCCAAATCCCCTTCACAGGCAGGGCAATGTGGGGGAATCGAGATTGTGGTGTCAAGAGGTAATTCTTCATCGAAGAGCGTTCCATCAGCATGGTACCGGTTCGCCAAGTCTTCAGGTTTGGCCGGGCCTAATCCAGATTCGATTTTAGGAATGACATCCCCTCTGCGGACGATGAGTACTCTGTCTCCAAGTTGGAGGCCGAGGCGTTCAACTTCACCGACATTGTGCAACGTTGTATGTTCGACGGTTACGCCTCCAACCGTTTGAGGAGCGATACGAGCAACTGGCGTAACCACGCCTGTTCGCCCTGTTTGCCAATTGACTTCGAGAATCACCGATGTTGCTTCTTCTGGAGGAAACTTCCATGCCAATGCCCATCGAGGGTGGTGGGCCGTCATACCAAGTAAGTCACGAGTGCCCAGGGAATCGACTTTGAACACAACACCATCAATTTCGAACGGGTGTTGATCTCGAATACCCGCCCAATGTTGGGTTGTTAGATTCATCAATTGGGTGACTTCAGATGGTGTTGGGGCTTGATGGATTTTCCAAGGTGCCGGGCAAATGCCAGCAACTTCACTTAACCAATCGAGGATTTCGCTGTCGAATTCAGTACTTGGTGGCTCGATTGAATCTGGGTGGCTGTCGATAGGGCCTGGGAATTTGGCATCGTATGCTTGAAAGACCAAGTCACTGGGCTTTGCTTTCCCTTCGGCTCGCTTTTGACGTAGAGCACCTGCCGCAAGATTACGCGGGTTTGGAGAAATATCACTGTATTTTGATTCAAAAACATCGCGTTCCATAACGACTTCACCGCGAACATGGACATCAACATTAACATTCAATCGCTCAGGGACATTGCCAACTTTGCGGGCATTACGGGTGACGTCTTCGCCTCTCTCTCCGCTTCCTCGAGTTGCTGCTCGAACTAATCGACCTTTTCGGTACTCTAAGGACAGAGCCGAACCATCGAGTTTGGGTTGGGAAAGAAAACGAGTTGCCCCTAATGCGGTCTCGTGGACAAAATGATGGATTTCTTCATCAGCCGTCGCCTTGTCAAGACTGCGCATTGGAAACATATGCTCGACTTTAACCGAACCAGGGTCGATGTCTGCTCCAACACGATTGAGTTGGGGGTGCTCGGGTGAAAGTGAGTTAAGTTCATTCCATAATCGGTCGAAGGCAGCGTCTGATATTTCGGACTCTGCGACGTTGTAGTAGAGATGTGAATGGTGGCCAATCTGTTCAGCAAGCCACGCTATTCGCGCCGGCTCATCTGTTGGAGAAGGGCCTGTCTGCGCCATATTAGAACGAGGGCATCAAGACTTCTTAAGGCTCCCTTAACGGTTAACTGAAACGAAGAGCAACAAAATCGCTGTTCGCCATTGGGCAACGCGTCATAATTGCTTGAGAGAGGACTCTCAAATGTATTTCAGCAACGACGTGAACGGTTGCTTCAAACAAATGTCCAGCATGAACGGTGTTGTCGTTTGCTGTGAAGGTTGCGTGGATGTGCGTGAAAGCACTCCCATCTTCATGGCGTGCCAAATTCCCTTGCATACTTACCAATTCACTCGCTTCTTCAAGAGACCACTGCTGATACTTGTGGGATTCGTCCATAAAGCCGTGTATATTCATTCGAGTTCGACCAATGCCACTGGTGATGGCTGCAGCATCGATACCTGCTTCATCTGCTAGAGCTCGTATTGAGGCGTGAATTTCTTCACCCGGGTCAAGTCGCAAAAATACATCGTCACCGCTTCGTGTCCATTCCATGACCCGCCCAAAGCAAGACGACTATTGAGAATAACGCTACTCTTCTTCCGCTTCGTTTTGGGTATTTCGGGGCCAATTACCCTCGGCATCAAGCGCTAAAAGAATTCGTGAACGGGCCACTGATAAGTCATTTTGAGCGCCGCCCAGTGGCAGAGGTCCGAAAATACCCCAGCCTTTTCGTAACAGCATTATTCTGCGGCCTGGTTGACGGCGGGCAAGTCGCAGTCGATTCCAATCATACCTTTGCCCATCGGCAAAAAGGTGGGTACGGGTGATGGCGTACCGCTTTGGAATGAGTAATGAAATAATATGGAGTGATAAAAGCGCACTCCAGGCGATGCCGTACCAATAACTCGTGTTTGATGCGTTGATAAGCGCCCATGGTAAAGCGATCATGGCAGCCATAGAGGCAAGATTCCCCCATTGCCGAATGACTTCATGTGGCCCTTCACTCTGCCAAGCAAATCCACCATTCTTCAATTCACCTAATTGAGGGATGGCGCTTCTTTGACGCGTTAACCAAAAGGCGTCCCAAGCCACAATGAGCCCGAGAATGAAAACCGCGCTCGCAGCGGCCGCGTTTGCAGATAAGAGCAAATCCTCAGCCATATTCACGCCTCACAAATGTTTCTCGTCAATCGGGCCAAGTTCTCCGCCACCGCGCTTCACTCTCGCCATAAAGAGGCCAATGCCTGCAAGAATGAGAACGATGAGCAAAAGTGTTCCCGTGGAAAAGTCACCGCTTTCTGTTGAGGTTGTACCTTCTAAGATGTCAAGAATACCATCGTTATCATCGTCAGGGTCTGCGGCAAGGTAGGTGGTTTTTCCCTCAGGGCAGTTAACATTATTTGGCAGGCCGTCGTTATCGGTATCTTGCCATGCACATGGGTCAACCGGCCATGCATCTCGAGTGTCAGGGTGACCGTCGTTATCATCGTCGGTATCTTCGCTGTCTGGTCCGCATGAATAGCCATTGGTTTTATCAAACCATACACTTGTGTTCAAGGTGAAGATACAAGTATTAGTCCAATCCCCATCACTGTCAAGTTCTGTGACTTCAAAGTCAACCGCATCACTGGAAGTTGCGCCCAGAGTATCGGTCACTCGTAATTCAAGAACATACAATCCATATTGCAAATCCGTGATATTGTATTGTGGTTCATTTGGACCACGCATGACTTCAACTCCAGTGGAGTCGGTAATAATCCATACCAAAGTTAAATCCTGTACTTCATCTAAATCATCTGAATATTCTGCTGCTGCGAGAAGGTGAACCGACTCCATAACACGCTCGCCTGAATATGGTTTGACGATTTCAACAGTAGGTGGATTGTTTGAAATTAATGTGATTTCGATGAGCAGTGGGGTTGTCTCAGAATAATTTGTGGCATGGACAGTATTCGGCAAACCACTGGCTTGAGTGGTAACGGTGAAGGACGTGAGTGTAGAACTCGTTTGGTTTCCTGCGAATGCTACTGGGATTTCCACAAGCAATGAATTACCAAACACCGATGTTGAAAAGGCAGGGTCAAGCCCAAGTGTGTGTATTGAAAATTCAACATCCTGAGGTATTCCATTCAGTTGCGCACTGACCGTAAATGTCTTCCAAGTTCGCAATTCTGCGCCATCATACATTGAAGGATTTTCAGTGGATGTATCGATGAGATCGATAGAAATCATTCCTGAAGCGGAAATGACTCCATACATTATGCCGCCTTCTATTCGGGCTGGATAATTCTCCGATGCGAGTACGGTCGAAGCGATGATATCTGGGTTGCGGAGAATCAATGGAGCAATTGCGCCATCACCTTCATCTCCGTGTAAATCAATGCCCACTGAATAAGAAAAGGCAACCAAGTCTTCGATGACCAGAGAGTCAGAAGAGCGCCCATGATGGCTCATGAACGCGGTTCCTGAACCAAGGCCGTTCAGTATAACATCGTGTAACATTCCTGCTGAGTTGTCAAAATCAAGCCCTGGTGAGCCGGTGAGCTGGATATGACTCATCTGGATGTCGCGGTTGTTTGAACCAATAATCCCTGCACCTGCTCCAACAGTTCCATTCAAGTGAGATACCGTAAAGTCCCCATTGATTGAATCTAAAGCAAGAATGTGACCACTGCCATTGAACAAGGATGCATCAATGTTCGACAAGACTCCGGTAACTGCAGTGAAATCAAATCCAGTTGATACTTCATCCCCAACAACAACCGTGTCGAAGTTCAGAGATATTTGTCGAGCCCAGACGCCAATACCGTTACATGATTCGAGTGTAACTTCAGAGAGTGTCAAGTGACTCGACGATGGGAATGCCTTGATACACCCGTTACCAGCGTCATACATGTGTGAATTTTTGAGGGTAATGTTCGCATTACTGTTACTGTTGATGACGATTAAAGGGTCAGCCCCTGAAGAACGCGCCATGGTAATCCCGTCGCCAATGAAGGTTCCTTGACTGTCAACTGTCAAAGCCGGTGAGGCTTCGACGATATTTGTTAGAGACAAATCGAGAGTTGAACTGGCACCGCCCATAACAAAACCACCCCAACGAGAGCCCGAACCTGTTGAGGAGAGGGTTGCTGCTCCTGCATCAATACGGCCATCAACACTGATTTGACTTCCTTCGGAAATACGCAGTGAAACGCCATCATCGATGGTAAGTGTCCCTAATGCTTCAACATCGAGATCGCCATCGAGGAAGTATGGACTCCATTGGGCTTCGAGTACAAGCCAGTTGGAAAGAGAACCCGGCGTTATTGTCGAAGCCATGAACATGTGCTCAAACGAAGTCGTGGAATCCCAGGTTACGAAATCCATGAATGATCCAATTTGAAGATTAATGTTTTTGATACCTCCGAACGTTTCAGAATCATCATCGACGTGTCGTGCGGTTGCTGTGGTTGAAACTTCTCCATTCACATCGGTTGAAGTAACTGCTCCATCAATCGAAATGAATGCACCTGCAACAGGTTCGCCTTTATCGAGAACAGTGAGTTGAAGAGAAGAGAGAATCGTCAATTCAGCACTGGTGAGTGCTGTGACCGTTCCTCCAACACTTCCTCCAAGCATCTCAACTGGGCATCCGGGCTGAAGCATCAAAGAACCTAGAATGTCAATGTTTGAGACACTACGTGTTGTTTGACAAGCCCATGTAAGGTTAGAGGCAATGGTCATTCCTTGACCTCCATCTGATTGCGTGAGCACTGAATCAAAACCAAGTGAAAGACTGTTCGAAACAAGAGATGAGCCACTACCGGTCAATTCACCTGAACCTTGAATCTCGGCGCTACCATCAGCAGGTAAAACCAGAGAGGTATCAGACAATTCTAAACCTGCCCCAGTGGAGATTGTAAGGTCGCCAGACATTGTGTGTGGTAATCCATCAGGTCGAGGACCGAGGAATACAAATTGACCTGTTGAAATAACCCAATCGCCTTGTGGAATGACTGGTACTTGGACTGATTGCCCCATTTGGGAGCCATACAGTATGACGCGTACACCAGCACCGGCAAGGGTGACGTCAACTGAAGACCCACTGTTGAGGAGTGGAAGGGTTGCTCCTCCGTTCACGTCGCTTTGAATTGAAAAACCATGGACGCTGATTGTTGCTTCAACTGGGTTTCCAGCTAAGTCGGTGAAGGTTACCGGAGTTTCTTCAAGATACGAGGCAGACGATACTGCAATGTTTGCTGTTGTTGAACCGCCATAGATGAGTGTGCCATCTCCTAGAGCATCGGAGGAAGAGGTTGGAGTGTTTTGAGGCTGGAAGTTTCGAATGATGGCGCTTGAAGCGGTGCTGATGGACAATGGTGTCGTATGAGTTGCTGCGGTCCAATCGGAAACGTGGAGATCTGAAGATTTGTCGAGAACAACGCCATCAGGGTATGCGCGAGTATTCAATGTATCAACGATGAGTGAACTGCGTTCTAATTGAATCCCGATGCCTTTTCCATCTTGAATTGAAAACGAGCTGCCAGATATTTCGGCATGGTTTGCCTGTATACCGTTACCAAAATGAAGTGATGAGAAAGAAGTTGATTCGATGGTTGCATACCATGCAGTAAGGCCAATTGAGGTTGTGTCTTGGGCAGAATATGTTTTTGACGCTCCAACAGAAGTCCATTGGTGATGGCCATCGAGAAGGTCGTAAGCGGTCGATGTGGTCGATGTCATTTCAACTGAAACTTCATTCAGACTACTATCAGGGTCGCGGAACTCTATGCCTTTTGTTCCGGCTGTTACATTGATGAATTCGAGACTTATATGTCCCATTCCTGTTCCTTCAATCCCTCGCTCTGATGCAGAAAGATCGAGCCCAGATATTGAATGGTTACCAGAACCTGAAAGGAAGAAGCCGTTGGTTACATTGGAAACTTCAATGCCATCCCAACTACAGGTGCCCGTACATCTTTGGTCCACTACAGGTAGTGATTCAGATGGGTTTCCTTCAAATTCGATATCATTGATTGAAAAGGAACTCGCTCCGTTCGCTAAAAGAAGGCGATGTCCTGAAACTGCACCATTCGAGACGGTTAAATCATCACTGTCTGCGGCATCGATAAGCAAAGCGACGTTATTGGCAGTTATGCTTTGAACCGTAGTAGATGCTCCTTGCTGGCTAGCAATTGCAACGGTTGTATCGATGAATCCAATGCCTGTTGCAGAGAGTGTACCGCTTGTCGAACGCAAACCTGTCCCTGCTTGGGAAATGGTCACCGTATCAACAGTGCTCATGCCTGTCGACCAAAGACCGCCGGCAATATCAGTGAATGTGCCTGTTGAAAGATTTAGATTTCCAGAATTTCGAAGAACTTCATAATCGATGTGTTGTGCTGTAAGCGATTCAATATTTGCCGAACCGAACACATTGACACCGATATATGCATCTTCGATGGTGATTTTGTAGGCTGAAAGTTGACCTTCCACCTTGAGTGCAGTTTTCGCATTCTGGATTGTTACCTCATCCAAAACCGCGTGGCCTTTGGCGGCAATGTAAATTCCAGTCCATAGACCAGCTCCATGTGAGCCGCCGGTAAGTGGTACTTGAGAGGAGAAGAAGTCGGTTTGAGATGCAAGGAGTGTTCCATCAACTCGAATCCAATACCCATCGCCGCCATCGACCGTTGTACCTGGAGAAAGCGTGAGCGTTGAGCCGTTCATGACGGTGACGTTTCCGGTGAGGACAACAGCCCCCGACCATGTTGTATCGGCGCTTACTGAAGTATCTGAAGCCGTTGCAGGTGTTGCAAGAAGAGACAGTGGAGTCAGCAGGAGGAGAAGGGTCAAACACAGTGCCCGAACAGTTCGCATGATACCTACTTTTCAAAGCCCCATATCAAACCAAAGGTTACCGGTCTGTGAAAAATGGGTTTTGATAGCATTTAATTTACAATGGTGCAAGTGGGCCCGCCCAGATTTGAACTGGGGTCTGACGGCCCCCAGCCGCCAAGTATAGGCCAAGCTAACCCACGGGCCCTGGTTGGTACGTCTCACTGAATAGAAGTGCTGAAAGGAGCGATTTCGTAGATGAGGTCAATGTGACCGACATACATACGGCGGCAACAGTAGCGCATTAGACCGACTTTGTCGAGAGCATCTGCCATTTCGACACCTGCTGCTGTCAATTCACTGAATTCTTCCCACTTATGGGCAATAACGCCCCCGCAACTAAAACATCGTATTGGTATAATCATCATCTCACCTCATCGATAGGACTTTTGCTTCTTGCGACGAGCACCACGTCCAAGTTGGTGCTTGGCTTCCTTGCGTCGTGGATCGTTAACCAAAAGGCTACGGTCGAAACGAAGGTATTCTTCTCGAAGTTCTTCATCGATACCTTCTGCGCCACCGTTGTAAAGAACAAGGCCACGAGCGATTGCGGTTCGAATAGCGTCAGTTTGACCCATTATTCCTCCACCAAGAGTGGTGATGCTAATGTCAACCTTGCTCAATCGGTTCATTGCGTCTGCAATAATCAATGGTTCCATTGACTTGCGGCGTGCAAGAGACGGTTGTAGAATTTCGATTGGTGAACTGTTAACACGAACTCTGCCTTTACCTGCTTTAAGTGAAGCACGGGCAACTGCAGTCTTACGCTTACCAGAGGATTGTACTGACTTTTGCTTTTTACGAGCCATCATTGCTCACCTCCGGTCCAACGGTGGGATGGTGCGCCGAGGTCGGCGCTGATATCTCCAAGAGTGATGAATCGCTCTGGAAGATCTTTGCGGAATTTCGTGGTATCGCCATGAACGTGGCCTTCGGGAAGGTCACCAGACAAATGGGCAGGACAACCGATTTCAACACGCAAATTGCGGAGTGCTCGGCGACCACTGCTGATCTTTTGGTAAGGCAACATTCCGCGGACTGCTCTCTTGAGAATCATGTCAGGCATACGTGGGAAAAACGGACCCTTACGGGCGTGATTCAACTTATACTTGGCGTGATAGGTGTTGAGAACTGAGCGTGGACGACCAGAGACAATTGCATGCTCTGAGTTGATAATAATCACTTTGTCATCACGGTGGTCACGGGCTGCTTTAAGCAGAATATCTGCTGTTGCTGAAGCGAGACGACCGAGAATCAGTTCTTTCGCGTCAAAAACATAGGTTGTTTCATCCAAGGATAACAACCCCCGTTCCAGATGGATTTTCGTTCATCAGCTCGCCGTAGGTCATAACTCGACCACCGGCGGCTTCTATTTTCTCACGTGCACCATTGCTGACACTGTAGGCGGCGATCGTGTGGTTTGCGGACAGTTCACCTGAGCCGAGTAGCTTGCCTGGTACGAGGATGGTTGCACCCTCTGGGGCGTAGCGACTCACGCGGCTCAAGTTCGGCTGTGCCCAATTCTTGCGACTCTTGGAGAGTCGCATGGCCACATCTCGCCAAACAGCGGCACCGGTGTCGCGAGACTGGGCTTTCAACTGGCTGATTACATCAACCAATCTTGCGTTTGTCTTACGTATCGGATTACTCATTTGACTCCCTCGATGCTTTGAAGCAATTCGCCGACCGGCCATCCCATTATCAATGCACCGACGCGGGCGCCGTGTCATTCGCGTCGCAGTGCACCGAAACTCTTGATTCGGGGACAGTTTCTGGCGGTCGCCATAAATCTTCGGAAAAAGTTCACTCGTAGAGAATCTCGCCCTTTGCATCGAGCAATTCAACGGTGAGTCCTGCGGCGCGACCTTGGATGATAATCTCGTCATGGAGTGTATCGGAGAAATCGTCAAGTGCACCCAATTCGGTTCCGCCTGTGATGTCTGTGAGTTTGTCGATGAGATGGTTGAGGACGCATGATACGCCATAGGCTTGACCTGCACGGAAAGCATGGTCGACGCCGCCAATTTCTGGATCTTCAGCTTTCATACGAAGCATAACAGTTTGCGAATAGGCGACTAAAACGCCATAGATGGCTTCAATGATGAGGGCTGCTTCCGCATCATCCAGTAAATTCTGAGCCGTTGTGAGGCCAGCAAAAACTGCACGTTCGTAAATCTTGAATGCTGCAATTGTATCTGTAGTCTCAATTTGCATTGCTTCGCCGATGAGTTGCTTCCAGTCTTCCATGGACAAGCCACAGCACACTCGCTCCTTGAAGGTTAAGGCGAATCGGTATGGTTCAGGAATTTCAAAGTTTGAAATCTGTGCCTTCGCCTTCAACGATTCCTGCTTGACGAACTGAGCCATCAGCTGCAACGAATTCGCCAGCCTTTGTTTGCTTGTCATACAGATTAACCAACTCCTTGCGTTCAACCATGCCACCTTCGCCGAGGGCAACGGTGAGTGAACGAGCAATCGCATCCAAGGTAGTCAATGCCTTGTCACGGTGGCTTTCATCGATGTTGTGATCTGAATAACGTGCTTCTTCGAATACTGAGAGGAAGAGGTCAAGTTGGTCAGAAGGAACCATGTTGAATGCAGTACGAACAGCTGATTCGAATTCACGAGTGGTTTCGTAAACTTTCTTCATAAAGCCATAGCGTTTGAAGTGCTTGACCAAATTCTTGTAGCATTCGAAAATTGCTGCAATGTATTCGTTACTGGCTTCAAGTTGCATCATCGTGTCGGTCAAAATACCCTTGAGTGCTTGGACTTGACGTCGGGCTTGGGCTCGTTGATAGTAAATCGCTCCAGCAATGAGTAATGCCATTGCAACCAGTACGAACGACATGGTCTTGGCTGGAGTGAAGAACCCTGCATCAGCTTGAATCGGATTAGCCTTCATCCAAGTAACTTCATGCGTTACATTGTCTAAAGATTCTTCGAAGTACGTTGAACCAGGGTAATACGCAATGATTCTCCATTGGCCTGAACATGGGACACCGTCACATGTTTGACCACCAAAGGCCCATTCGAAGTCCGCAATACCTTGCTCGTTCGTTCGCGATTTATTCGTTCCTTCAACAATCCATTCACTGAGTTCATCAGACCAATATTGGCGGACAAACCAGATTTCTTCGTTTTCTACAGCAAGATCGAGTCGGTCACGCAAGAGAGCAATCGAACCAATGACTGCGTCATCATTGTCCAATCCATTATCGCCTGTGTGGCTCCATGTTTGCTTCACTTGCAAGTCAATTCGAGAGCGTACCAAAACAAGTTGATCGATGTGCGAGCCATTCAAGACATTCGATGAATCCTTATCGCAACCACCTGGGACATTGAGGTCGGGTTCAAAGGCAACACGCAGTGTACGGAAACCTTCCAATTTACCGCCGGTTGTTTCGACCCCTCGTAGCGTTGGGTTTTGACTTGGGTCGCCACTGAACCACTCAACTGTTCCATCGATTTCGCTGGTGCGGATGGTTGAAATTGGGCGGATGTTTTGTTCAGGGTCAAGATAGATATTCAAGCACTTTCCACCAACATATTGGCCGTTGGATTGCATCAGTTTTGCATCGACGTGGAACGATTCTTTGAGGTAAAGCACCGGGTATTCAGTCGTGTTTGGTGCAGTCCATGTTTCGACGCTGGACTTGAATGGTCCAACTTCGTTCAAAGCGAGTGTCGAGTTCGAAAAGACATCGAATTCGGTTTCATACGTATCGTTTTGGTATCGGTAAGCATCGTTGTTATCGTAAGACGAATAAGTGACGATGACCTTTGCCTTTCCAGCAGAAACATCAGAAAGTGGACATTCGATCGAGAAGTATCCGTCGAGGTCAGTCATTCCCGAATTACATGATGTTGGACTTGATTGGCTGTTCACCATCTCGTAGTTGACACGAATCTTACGGTTGGTCAAATTCGTACCCAACTCATCTTGTAATTGTCCTGTAACAATCATTGGCTTTGGAATAACTTCGCCAGTGATTGGACTTACTTCACTCGTGTAGACGATTTGATCGTCAACTGATAATGCGGTTCGGCCAATAAAGGAGAATCCGTTTGCATTGTTGGTCATCTTCAATCTGAAGTGGTCGTTTCCAGACACACCAAGACAAGAATCCCACGCGCCTTGAATGCTCAGAGCGGCTGGTTCAAGTTGTGCACAACCTTCGTTTGGTAAAGTTTCTTCAAACCGTAGAATAACATTCACTGGCCCGAATCCGTCTGGGAGGAAAGACGCAGGGTCTTCTTTCAGAGCAGTAGCGTTCAATGGGGCAATATCGGCTTGGAGACATCCAGCCTGTCCGTTGAACATTCCACTGGCTTCGAAGCGGTCAAGAATTCCATCTTGGTTAATATCTCGGTCCAAAATGCCGTCTCCGTTTCCGTCATAATAGCACATGTGAGCTTTATCGGGTTGGACATCTGGCAGCGTGATTGAACCTGCTGATGGTCGAACTGTGGCAACAATTTGGCGATGTGTAACGCCATTGAAGTCCACTCCTTCGAAAATAACATCGACTAATCCGCCGTTTGGTGCGGATGCGCCATCTAAGGAAGCGCCTCCGGCATCACGTACCTGCGTCGTATTATCGTCAGTGACTTGTCCAGTGAAGGACCATAAATCTCCAGATTGACGGAAATTGGGATCGGTCGATACAATGGAAATGTAAGTTCGTGAAACAACCCAAACCTGCTGAACCATGGTGTTGCCCTTGAGCAATGGGGTTCCTGCAAATTCGAATTGTAAACTGAAATCACCTAACGAATCTGCAGCAGAGATATTGAATGGTATCTCGAAGAAGCCATTATCATCGGTATAATTAACCCCAGAACGGCCATCCGCAGACCAGGTATAGTTCACTGGTACGTTACGAACGGGTTGGAGAGAGTTGTCAACCAGTTTCGCTTGAATCGTTGTACTTGTGTTTCGATACAAACGAGGCACTGAAGTGGTTTGGAAGTCAGTTGTTCCAACTACTGTGACGTTGATGTAAGCACCTGTTGCAGCAAGAGAGGAGCTGTTACCTGTGAAGTAATACGCTGAATTGGTGAAATCAACACGCATTCCATAGGTTCCAGAACCGTATTGGCTGTACCAAGACCAGTTGTATTCAAACTCAGCAGCACATGTTGGGCAGGCCTTTGTCGGGCGTTGCGTGTAGGCTGTTTCTTGCTGGCCGAGGAATTGACCATTGCCGTCGATGTCAACTTGAAGTGCGATCGGGTCTGCATCCCAAGGAACATTTGTTCGGTTGGTCACTGAACCTGTAACCCATAGTGCATCACCTGTGTTCATTTGAGGAACGATTTCACACCGGACCAAACTGTCTGGGTCTGTCTGGTCGACTGCGCCACAAGGTGGTAAGTCACTATCTCCACCGTTCACCAAAGTGATGAACCAATGTGTTGAATTCGTTGAGACGAAGTTGCGCAATTGAGTTTCTGGTCCAGTAAGGCTGAGTGCGTTACCATCCCAATTCTTTGCTTGCACGTGTGCCTTCTTGTAATCATCGAAATTCAAACCTGCACCATTCAGTGCTTCGGAATGGAATAACGTTGCCCAGTTGCCGAAGGTACCGTCGCCATTGTTGATTGAGGAATTATACCAGAAAACTGGATTTGTACCCTCGACAATCATTTGCGCTTCGATGTTCATACGATGCATGACGCGAATTGCTTGAGGCTCGGTACTGTCGCCATGGAGGTAAGGGAATGGCCACTCAGGCGCAAGGTCTGGTTGTACGCTCGTCGTCACTTCGTAATCGCCGGCGGGGAGACTCGTATTGGTGTAATCATACGAAATAATCGCACCGGTTCCGTCAAGAAGTGGTTTGAGTTCTTTGGATTGTTCATCCCAGGCAACTTCTTCATATCCACCAGGAACTTGGCCAACTCCATTATCTCGAGTTGAGTTCCATTGAATTTGTTTCCATAAACCATTGATGCCGATATCTTGAACGAATGTGACAGAAACAAATCCATTACTTCCTGCTCGGTAACCGTTTCCACCAAGTCCAGTAAAGTTCGTCGGGTGAGTGTAGTTGCCAAAGATTCCTCCGCGAACGGAGAAAGTGAATGGCACACTTGGAACTAAGTTGTCGAAGATACCACGTTGTAAATCAGCGGTATAATATGACCACATATCGATCCAGAATGGTTGTTCATCGCTTCGGAAATAACTATCCAAGTAAATGTCAGCTGTGAGGTTTGCTTCAGCGCCCAAATAATAGGATTGAGATTCGTTGCCGTTGAATGCAAACATTTCAGTCACAATTGCATAGACTCTGTAGGTTGTGTTGTCGCCCACTGTCAAATCTTCAGGGTAGAGGAATTGGCCAACTGTGAAGTTACCAACTACAGAGGTCAAGACGTTGATGGTCTCAACTGCGAGTGTTCCATTGTCAGCCCATTCAATATGGACTTGGACCGGAAGACCAACTGCAGGCTCAAAAGCGCCAGTGATTGGATTTACCCAATCGACGTGCCCACTGAAGATGGATGGGGATTGTGCATCAAGCCACAAAGTATCAGGTAAATTGAGCGTGATGTATGTTGGTGCTTTGTCATCTTCATCAAGCACGCAGTTGTTATCGTGATCCCAATCACTCGATTCGCCTCCATTGTAGCAAGGGAATCCAGTTTCGCCTTCTTCAAGGTGGTCGAAATCAGCGTCGACGAGTGTATCGTTGTCGTCATCGTTGTCGATTGCATCTGGACCTGTTCCTGCATCCAATGGGTTTGCAAGTCCTTCTCCATCTCCGAAGTCATCGTGGTCCCAAGGATTTGTTGAGTTTCGGTTGAAGCGTGTAGGCCAGAGTATGACTTCATCGTCATCAAGCATTCCATCTTGGTCATCATCGGTATCAATGTCGTCACGTTGTCCGTCGTTATCATGGTCGAAAGCAGCAAGGAGGCTGATTGCCAATTCAACGTTGTTGGAAATTCCGTCTGCATCCCAATCGTCATCTGCCCAATCAACGATTCCATCGTTATCATGGTCAAACGGAGATTGTTCTTCGCCCCAGAAACAATTTGGTAGTGCCTCTTGGACAGAATCTAGGATCCCATTGTTATCGTCATCAGGGTCTTCTGCGTCAGGAACGGCATCGTTATCGTTGTCAACGTCATAGAGTGTTGGTTGAATCAAACCTTGTGAAAGAATTCCTCGATCCCAAACTGCTTGGAAGTAACCGTCATCATCGACATCTGCATCGTTTCCATCGTCATCATTATCGACACAATTTGTTCCACCAAAGAAATTACCATTTTGCTGGTTCGCATCGTTATCAAGGTCATCATCGGTGTCAATTTCGAAGAAATCCCAGATCCCATCGTTGTCGTCATCGACGTCATACCAATCATACACCGAGTCATAATCGTCATCGAGGTCAATCGTTGCATTCGTGAAATCGCCATCAATGTCGCCGTCAACGTTGTTTTTATCCAAATCTGCGCCAAGTTCATCCGGGAAATCTGCAACTATTCCGTTGTCGGAAGTCCATTGCCAAATTCCGACTGCCAATCCAATCCAAGTTACGAAAGCATCTCGGTTGTTGACCATTTGGAAGTGAGTAATACCTGATTCGACTGTACCGTCTCCGCCGAAATCATAGTGATAACAGCCGCCTTGTGCACCGGGGGTGCAGCTCCAGTTGCCGCTTGGACCACCAGGTGTAGCGCCTTGGTCGATGAAGGCGTCAGGTCGAGTGGAATATGGAGAGCCGAATTGAGCGTTTACTCCATTGAGTGGCATGTGGTAAGAAATAGCATAGCTGTATCCACAAACAAAGCCTCCACCGAGGTTTCCTGCAGACCAACCGCATTGAGACATATTGAAGGTTCCACCCATCTTGAGGTCATCGGTATCGAGCATTCCGTCGTTACCTTCGTCTTGGTCCCACCAATCGGGCATGCCATCGGCATCTTGATCGATATCAAGTCCGTTGGAAAGAGAATCTCCATCTGTATCGATGTCCCAATCATTGCCACCGTTGTAAGGTGACCAGCGAGCAAACAGGAACCAGTAGTATTCCGGAACTGTTCCAGGGGTAACTGGTGATGTTGTTGCGTCATAGCCGTTGTAATCAAGAACAACATCGGCGAAAGGATTGTGCCAGAAAACAAGGTTCCAGTGGTCAGTTGAGTTGTCTGAGTAAGGAGTGCTGTCTTGGCTACCATCGAGTGTACCGCCATCTGCAATAGGGTAGTAAGGGTTTACAAAATTATCATTTGCATCATAATCAACAACACCGCAATTTCCGTCATCTGGATCATAGTAATCAGAAATACCGTCGTTGTCATCATCCCAATCGATGTCGTTTTCAAGACCGTCTCCATCGATGTCTGAGTCAACGGAGTTTGGTCCATCGTCTCGATAGAGTGCGCCGTTGATAGCGTGAAGGTCACCATCGTTGTCAAGGTCACAATCCCAATCGATGTCAAGAGGATCGATGATTCCGTCGTTGTCGTCATCGACGTCAATCCAATTGTTGATTCCGTCGCCATCCCAATCGTTGAATTGAGAATAGGAGGCGCGTTGAGTGTTACAGCGTGAGTCGGGGTTTACTGGGTTTGGATTTGCAATTGTAGGGCAATTCCATGTTGCAACTTCAGAGGATTTGTTAAGTGGGAAGGAATCGTTTTCATTGGTGATTTGGTCGTCATCTAAATCATATTCAAAGTTATTTGCGTCCCCGCTCACTGAAATGTCCCCTAGGTTATCGGGGGTTGGGGTGCCGCCCATGTCGAGGTCTAGCCAATCATAGATCGCATTGTAGTTCTGGTCGAATGGCCGCAATCGGTCGTCGTCTAAATCTTGATCATAGTCCATTTCACAATCAATTCCGGGAATACCGTCTGTATCTCCGCCAGGCGTCTGATATGGTGTTGAGTTGACACGAGTGAAATCATTCAACATATCGCCATTGATGTCGAGGTTCATGCATGTGTCAGGGATTCCGTCGTTGTCGTCATCAGGATCTGACATGTCAAGGATTCCATCGTTGTCATCATCAGTATCGGAACTGTCTGGTGTGTCGTCATTATCGTTATCAGGGTCGATAAAGTTTGGAATGCCATCGCCGTCAAGGTCGCCATCTACAATCGTGGTAAATGCTGGGACGCCGTTTGGGGATGTTGATGTGACTGAGGGGGCGTTTACTGCATTGACGCGGTTCAATTCCCATGTAAGGAAGTTGATGCCGCCTGAATACGCACGGTATGAATTGAAATCCCAGTTAACTGCATCATCGTAAAGATTCCCTGCTTGAGCATGCGTGGTTGTTATTGAAGCATCATAAGGATGGGAGTCGGTGATGTCGTCAACACCGTCGTTGTCATCATCTGCGTCGAAGTAATCTTGGACGCCGTCACTGTCAAGGTCACATGGCCATTTGAATTGGTCAATACGAGCGTCGTTGTCATCGTCTTCATCGTAACTTCCAGGTCCAGAGCCATCCGAGTCTTCGTCGGTGACGCCATCGTTATCGTGGTCCATTGGATTTTGGTCTGCAAGGTAGAACGCTCCGACTGGTTGTCCAGTCCATGGGTGGACGACGTTTGGGTCGAGGCGGCGGTCGGTACTGACGTTTCGTGGGTCTAACCCGAGTGCTTCAAGGGCTGCGATATCAATTGGGCCTTCGAGAATTCCGTCGTTGTCATCGTCCCAGTCCTCTGCATCGAGGATTCCGTCGTTGTCGTGGTCGAATGGGTCGGTTCCATAACATCCATCGAATCGTTCGAGGAGGTCGTAAATTCCATCGTTGTCATCGTCTAAATCGTAAAGGTCACTGACACCATCATTGTCGTGATCGTCTTTATTTGATTCTTCGAGGAGGGTAGAGTAGTATGGCATAAGAGCTGCTATTGCGGCTTCGTCAGAAATAATTCCAGCAGCAACTCCTGGATCTGACCACATGAGGTCCGAAAGGACTGGGTGGTCTTCCAGTTGCCATGCATCTTGGGCACCGTTCCATGAGCCCTGTCCGCCTTGCTCAGTGGACTGAGCAGAGGTTAGAGTGATTCTTTCGCCTTCACTGAATTGAAGTGTTGGCTTTGTTTCTTCGGCGCTAAAGTCCTGTACAATGGCCAGCATTGTGCTGGTCAACATCAAAATGATGATGGTCATTGACATGGTGAGCTTTTGGCGTTGGCTAATGGTTTCTAAGTGTGATTTGGACAGCATGTGGGCACCTCGGAATCATTTTGCCACCGACATACCCTATTTGAAGGCCATGGCGCGGTTGCGTGTTTTGGTATCACAGAAGTCGTTGCGTATCATTTGCGGAGAATACCGCTTGAAGACACGACATGAATGGTGTTGAGGGTAGAACTCAATTGCGTTGAATGCTCAAAACTTTGGCCGTACAGTAACCACAGAAGTATTTTCCAAATCGAGAGTTTCGTCAGATTCATCGTCGAAGTCTATTTCCTCTTTACTTTCGTCTGTGCTTTCGATTCCCTTCTTGGATTCAAGCTTGACGATCTGCTTTTGCAATATTTCAAATTCAATCTCTAAGTCTTCCATGACGTCACGGACAGTCTCCATTTTGTCACCTATGCGGGAAGCAAGTTTTTTCATCTTACGTAGAACTCGCTTCTCTGACATGAACTTTCCAGTTGCTGGCCTGTTATCAATTGTTACACGATATCGATACATCCGTGAACAAAAAAAAGAGAAGAATAAAAGAGGGATTTCCAGGGGGCGAACCCCCTAGAAATCCGGCGCCCCGATGCCGAAACATCGGTGATTAACTTACGATAGTTTCGTCACTAAATTCAAGCTTCGAGTTCATCGAGAATGCCGTCGTCATCGTCGTCGTCATCTTCGTTGTCGTCTATTCCGTCGTTATCGTGATCGAATTGACCAGTCATTGAGTTTCCGTCATTGACTTCGAACCAGTCGGCGAGGCCGTCGTTGTCGTCATCAGTGTCGGAGAGATCCCAAATTCCATCATTGTCATGGTCGTAACGGTAGTTTCCAGAGATTCCACCAATTTCGTCAACGTCGAGAATATCGTCGTTGTCGTCATCAGTATCTACTCCATCATTCATACCATCGTTGTCGTGGTCACGGCTGCGGTCTTCACCAGCATCCATTATACCATTACCATTCGAATCTTCCCAATCGTTGTAGTTGTCAATGCCATCGTTGTCGATGTCGAGGTCAACGGAATCTGTGATTCCGTCGTTGTCGTGGTCGTAGATGTTGGTGTTTGGATCGCCGTCTTGAGTTTCCTCAGAGTCGTCGATTCCATCGCCGTCATCATCACTGTCAAGAGCATCGTCAATTCCGTCGTTGTCGTGGTCGTTTGGATTGGCATCGACATCGTTGGGGATACCATCGT
>CAJJCQ010000017.1 GCA_905182725.1 uncultured Candidatus Poseidoniales archaeon | reverse complement strand
CACAGCCAGTCATGCAACCTGCTCAAAATAATGCATTATTGAACGACCTTGCTGGACCAACGTCGCCACAACTTCCTCAAGCGAGCATTGATACATCATTCTTGGATGACTTGCTTTGAGGCGTATCCATGAGTGAGGGCAATTCCGGTAATCCTCGTAATGCAGTCTTTACGACTGCGTTGTGGAACGGTGCTTTTGCTTTAGCAGATTGGGAACTTCATGTACAACGGTTGGCCGAAAATGCCAAACGGTTGCGTCTTGAATTGCCTTCGAATATGACCCAACAACTGGTTGACTTTTTTGAGAAAGAAAAATTACAGCAAGAACCCTCTCTTGAACCTTCAATGCTGGTTAGGATCGAATGCTTGCGTACAGGGGAAATGGTCATCGAAGTTCGTACGATTTCTTTCCGTAACGAAGAGATTGACGCAATCACCCTACCTGCTCCTCGTTGGTCTTCAAAGGTGAATGGAACGAAGCATGGAGATTGGAAACCCTATCGGGAAGCGCAAGAACTCGCGGAAAAGCGTGGCGCAGACCTCGCATTCCTCATACATGATTACGCCATTGTCGATGCTGATAGAGCGATGCCTGTTGTCCTCGATGATGATGGAACTGCATGGGTTGCAGCACAAGAAGAAGGTGGAGTCGATAGTATCACCCTCAATATTCTAATTGAAGGACTGGAAGCTGCTGGGATACCTGTTCATTTTGGCCGATTAAACGAACGTTTAGTGGCTCGTGCTGCTGAAGTAGTTGCAATTGGAAGTGGGATTGGAGCATGTCGAGTACTTTCCCTCGATGACGAAATGCTTGGCGAAGGCGTTACACTTACAGAGCGATGTCAATCGCTTTTGGATATTCATTACCAAGACAAAGCCACATGGTTTGATGTGAGGTCGGCACTATGAGTCAACGTTTTCTTTCCTTCCACGCCCATTTGCGTGAGGTCGGGTTGCTTGGAGAAAAAGCAGTTCATTTTGGTGGGCCTGATGATGTACTGCTCTATTCCGGTGGACCACAATCACACCTGGCACAATATTCGATGCTCTGCGGTCCATCTCGAAAGCGAGTGTTGGTACGGCAACCAAGTCAGAGAAATATTTCACCTGCCCAACGGCATAGTCCATTGAAAGGAGAAGTCCGATTGGTAAAAGAAAAATCACCGTTCGTTGCTCAAGTTGAAGAATGGAAACATGGCTGTTGGTATCACTTAACTTCCATTTTTGCTAATTCCCTGCCCGAACTTTTGGAGAAATTACATCCACACACTCCAAAACAATTCTTCGAAACACCACCTGATTTATCTTTGCCTCAACGACCGTTTTGGTCAGGCGCCTTAGCCTACGATATGGTTCAATGGACACGCCCTCTTCAACTCCAACATGTGCCGGAAGAAGGAGAATTACTGGTCATCTTGTGGCTTGTTGAACGAATGGCTGTTCATGAAAAATCATCTGATTTAATTCGATGTCATGGACTCAAAGACGACATATGGTGTCAAAAAGTACCTCAATATTTAGGACACGATTCCATCTTGCAAACATTGACTGAACCCACTCCGTCGCCTGAAACAAGTTCGATGACGGATGATCAACATGAACAAGTGATTGAATCAATACGTGAAAGCATCCGTAAAGGACAGATGTACCAAGTCAATGTAGGTCGATGGTGGAATGGAAAGATTCTTGAGCATCCTCGCCGAATATTTCAACGGTTGAATGAGGCGAACCCCGCTCCATTCTCAGGCTACCTCGAAGCGCCTGACTTGGGTTTCTCTTTGGTATGTTCATCACCAGAATCCTTGCTTAAATCCAATGGAGAGTCGATATTTACCTCTCCAATAAAAGGCACACGTCCTCGAGGCTCTCACCCTGAACAAGAGGATGAACTACGCAATGAAATGATTCGAGATGAAAAGGAACGCTCGGAACATCGAATGTTAGTTGACCTTATGCGCAATGATATTTCAGCAGTGTCGAAAGTTGGAAGTGTTCAAGTTGAGCGATTCGATGTGGAAGCTTATGCACAGGTACAACATCTTGTATCTCATATTTCAGGTGTACTAGAAGAAGGTTCAACAGGCCTTGATGCATTGCAGGCTGTCTTTCCAGGTGGCAGTATTACCGGCTGTCCACGGACAGTGGTTTGTGCAGCAATCGATGAATTAGAAGAACGTCCACGCTCTTTTTGGACGGGGTCCATTGGGTGGGTCGATATTACATCAGGTGCCTGTTCATGGAACATACTGATTCGGACTTTAATTGCAAGAAAACAACGTGGCCAGTGGTATGGAAGTGTCGCTGCAGGTGGAGGAATCACAATTGGTTCAGACCCAAAAACCGAAGTTGAAGAAGCAAAATGGAAAGCTGCTGCACTTCGAAAAGCATGCGGATGGGTAGATGGTGAACTCGAACTGTTACCTATTGGTGAACTTGCAATACATCAATTGGAAGTTGAGGCGGCCCCAATCGCATCGGGTGAAGGGACTGTTCGATTCATTGACGAAGAGACTCAAGCCCAAGGTTGCGTGTTATTGATTGACAACCTCGATTCCTTTACCCTCAATATCGCGCATGCAATCGCTGGTTTAGGGCGAGATGTTCTGATTTACAAAGCAAGAGATGGCACTTCAGATCTGAATTGGGATGAAGAGGCGTGTGTTGAATTCGTACGCCGCTTCCAACCGACTCACATTGTGCTTGGACCTGGACCTGGAGAACCTACTGACTCTCCACTCACAATGAGTTTAGCTCATTCGGCCCTCTCTGGTAAAGTTTCGATTCCAATTCTAGGAATTTGCCTGGGTCACCAAGCACTTGGAATGGCGGCTGGAATGAAGTTAGTGCAATCTCCAAATGGGCCAGTTCATGGTGCACCACGAACATGTTTGCATAACCAAACAGGAATTTTTTCCACATTGCAATCTCCCGCAACCTTCACCCGCTACAACTCGCTGTCAATTGCTTCAATAGAAGATGGACCATACCTCGAAACTGCCCATGAAGCAGACACAAAAATGGTCATGGGAATACAGCATCCGAACGCACACATACACGGAATTCAGTTTCACCCAGAGTCTGTTGGTTCGAAAGAAGGACTCGAATTGCTAAAGAATTTTCTCGCCCTTGAAGCGGATGCTTGAAGAATCGTGCGCGAGTGGCGGGAGTTGAGGGAGTAGTATGCCGACTTGCCGACATTGTTCAAGCACCTATTCCCGAGAGCAGTTCATTCATGGAAATGGACCGAAGGCACAAGTCTGCGTTCGATGTGGTCTTGAGAAAGGTTTGGTCACAAAAGAAGAGGCTGCAAACATGTATGACGACTCGCTCAGCAGTGCTCGATTACAAATTATGGCTCGCCGATACAGCATATTCATGTATATTCCATTATTGTGGACACTTTGGATCTTGGTCCTGAGTGATGTTAGCCCGTGGGGTTGGTATTTCCTCGGTCTACTGATCGTATTGACATTACTTGCGCCAATTTGGTTCATTTATCGCGGTGGGCAATATTCAGGTGACATGGCTCGTCTGACACCTGGCTATGATCGCCCCGAAGGCCACTGATTAGGATTTAGCGTGTATTTTGAGGACATCCCCGTCACTCATCTCGTGTTCTGCTCCAACAACACGACGGGTTCGACCATCAACGCCTCGAATAAAGCCATCACCAAGGTCACTGTGAACTTTATAGGCCAATAATTTAGCTTGAATCCCTGAAGGAACTACAAAAGCATCAGGGAGAACTTTTCCATCACCATCTGTCCAATGCGATTCGTCTTGGACGGGATAGACGACAATATGGTCGAGTTCGTCAAACAAGACTGTGTCGAGGAGCGTTGATACACCTGTGCCATTGTGTGTTGAAAGACGCTCAAGCATGTGATTCAAGGCTTTGAGTTGTGGCTCAGTAAGAGCGTTTTCATTCGTGAATTCAAAACTACTTTCGCCTGGAACATACGAAATCAAATTCGCAGATTCTGCACGACGGAGGGCTAATTCCATATCGGCCATACAAGGCATAAGGCTACCATTTGCCGTAATGCCTTGAAGGACTTCGAGTGGGGCAATGTCGAACTTATTTGCAGCGATATGAATTGGAAACAGTGAAGTTCGAACATGGACTGCAAGTGATGTAATCGTCTGTTGGTCCCAATCCCAAGGACTCCCAAGAGCGTCATGTTCATTTTTGAATGCTTCAAATGAAATTGCAATTGATTGCGAAGTCGCTCCAAGCCCGGTTAATTGCTCGTGGATGTAGCCAACCAAGCCTTTCTCTCCTTCGGCCTGAACTCGACGAACACCACGGGTCCAACCGTCATTCAACAATCCAGCAATCCAAGCATCTAATTCTCGTCCGAGAAATTCAATCTCTTCTTCTATACGCTGTTGTGCAGTTTCTTTGCTCTGATTTGCGCCTTGGGGATTACCTTCAAGGTCGGTCGTTCCGGCTGCATCAATAACTTGAATCAAGGCATCACAATTAGCTAAGTCAGCAAGGAAAGCATTCCCTCTACCTTTCCCTTCACTTGCTCCAGGGACGAGTCCTGCAATATCGACTAAAAAACATGGTACAAGTCGACGGTGAGCGACACACGAACCAGTTCTTGGTTCACATAAACTTCCCTGCCGAGAGTCACCCTCAGAGACTGGCTCGATTCGCCCTTCAGCCTCCAACCGTTGGCGAATATCCTTGCAAGGACAATCGATACGTGCCGCTACAAAAGCGACACCAACGTTCGGTTCAATGGTACAAAAAGGATAATTGGCAATATCCACTTTTGCTAAAGTAGCTGCACTAAAAAAAGTCGATTTGCCAACATTAGGTTTGCCGACCAATCCAATTTTCACAGTGATCCCGCCATGTGAGCGCGTTCACTCTTCTTCAGATTCGAGAATCTCGGTTCGAATCTTAGCTAGCATAATGTCTAACTCAGGGAGATTGAGGAGGCCGTCACCATCAAGGTCAACCGCAGAAACTAATCGGGGCATTTCCCAAGGTGGAAGGTTCGCAATGTTTGCCTTTACCAATGCTTTTTGAAATTCAAAGCCGTTAATATCTCCAGAGCCGTCCAAATCGATGGCGCTAAAGAAGTCGAAAATCGATTGTTTGGTTTGCTTGAGGTATTGAGCAAGCATAACAAGTTCTTCGGGGACTGGGAATTCTGTAACTTCATCATTGTGGAGTTGAGCAGACACTTGAACAATTGAAGATCCGCCTTCATCTTCTTGGACATCGCCAATGTGAAGGGTTGTATCAACACCAACACCTCGGGCGAGCAAGGCACGAATTGTTGTAGAGCCATCGACCAAGGTGTAGGACTCAATGTCGCTCTGTACCGACATATCAGAGTACGAAGCATTGTTTGGACGCCCAGTGTGAATCATCGATAAAGCAGCAATAATACTGGCTAATGTCACCATGTAGAACATAGCTGCTGAAACTAAGAAGAAGCCTTCTGTTGAAGCAACTACATCCTCAACGCCTGAGTTTGATACTGCATAGGCAGTGAAGTCTCCCATCAGTGCTGCAATGGTTGAAGCAACACCGCCAACCAAAGTGAACCAAACTGCCAGTTGAGCATTCTTGGCCTTAGCGAGTTTCTTTCCAGCAATCAACGGGTAGGATGTAAAAATGGCTGCAAGCATCATCAAACTTCCAACGGTGGAAATGAATCCTGTGTCAACAGTTTGTGCCATTGAACCAAGTTTATCCATTCCAACAAAGGTATCCATGCCAGTGAAGAAACCTCCGACGGCATAAATTGGAAGAATGAGCATGGCTGCAGTTGCGGCAAAGGCACCAGGGCTCTTGACGATTTTTTCGGGGCTTGAGGCAGCGGTTGCAACCATGTTAAACGAACCTGCAAGCAAAGGAAGAAGTCCGATTGTCATGAGGATTGCACCGATGTTCTGTAAAAACTCTCCACCGTCTGCTGCTGAAACGAAGAACGGAGGGATGGTTACAAAGAGGAACAACATATTCACCTTCTGCATCGATTCAGACCAAACTGGTTTTCCAGCAGTGAATGGAATAACGTGGTAAGCAACTGCAAAAATCAAGGCCAGAGGGACCCAGCCGGTGAAGACTCGCTCTGCCATCCAAACGGTTTGTGTTGATTCGAGAAGTCCTCCAAAGAAAATCAAGAGCATTGCCATAATTTTCGCAACCAAAGCAAGCACCAAGAACCATGTCGTTGGTGAGATATCGTCATGCTCTCGGTCACCTATCGTGATGAACACGTTGATGAGAAGGGCAATGTGGAGAAGGGAGCCTGCAACATACATTGAGAGGTTTTGTAGACTTTCAAGGACACTTGCTTCATTGGCGACATCGAGGAAAGAAAGGATTGCCGGGAGAAGGAGCGTGGCTATGGTTGAGACCGTGAGCAGAACTGCGACCATCGACGCACTGGCTTCACTTGCCAATCGGCCTTTTGAAGCACGAGAGATTGCAACCAATGCTGCACCAACTAAAAGATAATTCAATGCAGTAGAGAAGAAAATTGCAGTGTAATCAGTGAGCAGTGAACCATCATCATAACTCCAACCAATACTGGAAAGGGAGTTCAGAGCAGTTGGGTCGTAGCGATGCCAGATGCCGAGGAACATACCAAGACATGCCATGAAGAACCAAGCCATACCGAATCGGAGCCATGTTTTGGTACCGCTTCCAGGCTTGTCGTTGAAGAGATCAATCAGTCCGGCTGGAGCTTTGTTTAACAAAAACATTCCAACTTGGCGAAGAGAACTGGACATGCCGCCAATTCCTTTCACCATAGAGTTCGATACAAGAAGAAGTGTAACAATCATGAGGGTTGTTGCGATAAATACTGTTTCCATACATCACACCTCCTTAGTCTACAATGACCTCGCTGAGAAGTGAAGCGACAATCGCTCCAATACCAACCAAAATTCCAATGAGATAATACCAAATTCCACTGCCACCAAGATTTCCAATCAAAGGAACAAGTTCACCAAGCAGAGGAAGGTTATCCCAGCCGAATACATTTGAGAAGAGCGCAAGTATGCCGAGAAGTCCAACCGCGAAAAGAGTCAGAAATACCCGACTGCTCGACGGTTCGCCTGTTCCAACAGTCACATCTGGTAGAGTTGTTGTATTTGTCATCGGTCTTCACCCTTACATGACCCCATAGGGGTCATTCCGCCCACTCGTAATGCGGTGATAAAGATTCACTCCGCTCAAAGAGGATTTTATCGATTCAAAACCTTGGTTCAGGGGGAGCGAAGTTGGTCGAGAAGATTTCCGCGGCGGTGCTTTGAGATTCCTAACGGCACTGGAAGTGCTTGTTCCAAAAGGATCTCTTCATTCCATGCTTGTTCACATGAACAAGACAGTCCTTTGAACTCTTCAAGTTCACCAGAAACCGCATACCGTTCAATGGCAGCAACAACAACCGAATCACAAGCACCACAATTGTGAGCGCCTCGAACTCTTCCGCCTGCTGTTGGGTGAATAATAAGGCGGCAGACTTGGTCTTTATCTCCATTCTTTCCGCCATTCGGGTGAATAGTTGGATGAACTCGACGAATCATTTCGACCAAAGACCAGAGCCATGGCGGTCTGTATTCGTTATTTCTGTGAAGGCGGTCAATGATGGTCCCTCGCTGAATATTCATTGGGTTGACAGAGATTTCGTCACTACGCTGTGCTACGTCTTCAATCCATTTGACGCCATGATTCAATGCGTCGGCTTCACTCATGAAAGGAGGTTTAAACATCAAATAGGTCTTCACTCGAATATCGAACTTTTTCAAATTTTCAACAGCGCGGTCCCATGATTTTGTCGTAAAGCCCTTGTTCACGTGGAATCGGAGGACTTCGTCGTCATATGCTTCAAGCCCGACTGCTACTGCAAAACTTTGATTCAACTGTGATGCCCAAGCCAGTTTTTCTTCTGTCAATTGCTCACAACGACTTTCTACAATCAACTCTTTACCGAGGTCATGGCAATCTCTCAAAACAGTTTCTTGAAATTCAACTGGAATTTCTCGATCTTCAAGTAGAGAGCCACTCGTGTACACTTTGACCATACCATGGTCTTTGAAATCTTTGAATTTCTCCTTAGCATAAGCCCATTGTGCATGTAAATCGTCATTGGTGACATCATCGCGTGTATCGTTGAAATAGCCGCAGAAAGTACACCCACTCGACCACCACCAATGGCATCCCTTTGTACGCAGGATTACGGTCACTGCGCTGCATGGCGTACCATCGGCGAGTGTTTCAGGCGTGTAGTAAACAGTCGCAGGTTCACTCGCATCCCATGATTGTTGACGGGCAAGAGCCCAGGGGGTGTTTGCAGGAGCCTTGACCAAATCGTGGATGCGGGCACCCTTGTTGCCTTCTCCAACTAGCGTCAATGATTTTGGCCCCGACATCGTGTTCCCCTATGGGAAGTGGCTCGGCTTTGGTGTTTCAATCCACCGCCCAACAGAATCGGCTTAATCGTTCACTGGAGTGAACAGTATTGAGGAACCTGCTTGGACAAACTCTCCTTTTGGATGTGATGGATTTTGTTCTTCTGCAGAACACACATTCGGTGTAAAAAGCGATGCAGGAGCACGAAGGTCGACACGGGAACCAAGACGAATCATACCGTAACGTTGCCCGCGGCGGACTTCAGCATCGACTTCAAGCCAAGGCACAATGGTTCGTGCAAGTGCGCCAGATATTTGCGTCACTTCAACAAAGACATCATTCGCATCTTTGAACACACTTCGAACTCTTTCATTGTATTGACTTTCTTTTTTGTATGCTGCAACAAAAGGTCCACGGCGGAGACCTTTTCCAGTTCTGTGTTCCATTCGGTGCAATGTCCCAGCAAACGGCGCTCTGTTCACGTGAACATCCAAAGGAGACATGAAGACGGCGACTCGATAGACATCATTTTCCGATTCTTGGCCTTTGGCAACCGCTTCAAAGCGTTGTTCGGTTTCGAATAATAATGGATTTGAAGGGGGTTCTGGAAACCAATCACCGGTCAAAGAATCTGATTCACATGCCCCCGACTCAAGTTCATCCTTTGATGGCCTTCGTCCAACAGCGCGTTCACGGCGAACAAACATCACATGTCCGTCAGCAGGACTGACCAGCACACCTTCATCACGAGGAATCGGGCGGTCAGGATCTCGCCAAAAATTTGCAAAGAAGGCCGAGAGCATAAGACAAAAAATTCCGAAAAAGGGAATCAATCCATACAATGAATCGATAGTTGCTCCAATAATTAAAGCGCTACCACCCATCAAAATTGGAATGATGACTGGAGCGTGGCCACCGTGGGCCAAACCTGCCATTGAAAATCACCTCACTCTGCCCAAGGGTCTTGGCCGTCTGCCCAAGTTGAAGCGCCAGTCGTTTCAGGAGCTGCTTGCTCTTCCACAACTTCTTCAGCAACTTCTTCAGCAACTTCTTCCACAACTTCTGTTGCTTCTTCAGTTACTTGTGGGGAATCTGTACCTTCCGTGGTCGAAATTTCTTCGGCCTCTTCGATGGTCATTTCAGCAGCGCGTGAATCGACAAGTTCGTCAATGCGTTCGGTGAAAGCACGAGCCATATGCTGAGACTTGCGTTCAGCTTCAATGGCACTCTCAATCATTTCATAGCGAACCTTGATGGCTTTGTTGAGGTCTTCAAAAATACGCATATGATCGACATACCAATCATCTCGTGCTTTCATTTCTTTAACAGCGAGACGGAGGTCATTATCGAGTTCCTCAGCAATCCCATATACTCGACCGAGACGATCTTTTTCACGGGTGTACTTTTCTTCCATCTTATCGAGTTCAGGTTCGAGACGTTCCACGGTTTTACTTGACTTTGCAGCACGGAGTTCGAGTTCACGGACACGGTAATCTTTCTCGTCGAGAAGACTTCGGAGTGAATCTTTTTCAACTGCGCCTTCAATGATTTCTTTTTCAAGAACTTCAATGGTTGCAAGTGATGCATCTAAATCTCGTTGTGCGCCTTGAAATGCTTCGTAGAGAACTTCGATTTTGACTTCTAAATCTTCAACAGTTTGTGTTGGTTCAGTGGTGGCTAGGGGGATGGTTCCTTCTTCAGTCATTGTCTCACCCGGAGGCAAGCCTCCATGAACAGCCATTCGCCTCCACCCTATCAAGCCGACGCTTGAAAGCGTTGATAATGAGGCTCCATCATGGCCGTTTTCTATCAACGGTATGCATTGGTGAGTGCAACGAGTTCTCGAGCAATACTCACTTCACCCATAGAATGTCCAGCATCAGGCACGAGGATGAGCGTGCTGTTCGGCATTGATTTGTGTAATTCCCAAGCACTACGTGCTGGGCAGACTACGTCGTAACGACCTTGAACAATCGTAGTTGGTATGTGTTGAATCGTTTCAACATGATTGAGGATATGGGCCTCTTCAAGGAAAATGGCATTGATGAAATAGTGGCATTCGATACGTGCAAATGCAACTGCGAAATCAAGGTCTTCAGCCTTTTCAAGGTATGAATCATCTGGGAAAAGCCGGCTTGTGGCCATTTCCCATCGCGTCCATTCCTTTGCAGCAGCACGACGGATGTTTACGTCGTCACTGGTTAAGCGAAGGTGGTAGGCTTTGATGAGATCTCCCTGTTCTTGTTTTGGAATATGCTCCCTGTAAGACTCAAACGCATCTGGGAAAATATGACTTGCTCCATCTTGATAGAACCAATGTAATTCACTTTTGCGACACATGAAAATGCCTCTAAGCATCAAACTAAGGGCGCGTTGGGGGTGTTCTTGTGCATAGACCAAAGCAAGAGTGGAACCCCATGAGCCACCAAAAACATGCCACTGCTCAATTCCAAATAACTGTCGGAGTTGTTCGATATCGCGAACCGATGCCTGGGTATTATTTTCAATTAATTCGGCATATGGAGTCGATTTGCCACAACCACGCTGATCAAATTGAATAATGTTGTAAGTTTTGGGATCAAAGTATTGTCGATATGCAGGCTGTCCACCGCCACCTGGCCCACCGTGAATCACAAGAACGGGAATGCCATCTGGGTTTCCACTTTTCTCCCATGCTATCGTATGCACTTCCGAAACGCTCAACATACCTGCATCATACGGTTCAATTGGTGAATAAAGGACGTCCTCAAGGGTCGTAGTTACATCGAGCATAAACCTTCCAAGGGTCGGTTATGCATGTTCCTTTCGCAATGAATATCTTCTTGGAATGCTTCGGCTCGGTTGGAAACATGAGCCGACGAGATGCGACTGAAGTGTTCAGTGAATGGGCCGACAAAGGTAAGGATGGCGGAATGGAAAAAGGGCACGCTCGTTCTGTTCACGCTATGCTTGAATTGGCTGGACTCCCTCGAAACGTACAGTATTCAGCAATCGATGTTGGTTGTGGAAATGGATGGGTATGTCGAAGAATCGCACAGGATCCAAATTGTTCACATGTCGTGGGAGTCGATGGCTCGGCACGCATGATTGAGAAAGCTAACGCGATTGACAAGCAAGGTGAATATCATCTCGCAATGCTTCCGGATTGGACGCCAGAACAACCGTTCGATTTGATTCACAGTATGGAATTCCTCTATTATTTACATGACCCTCAATCGATGTTGAAAATGTTCCATGATGAATGGCTAAACAGTGGCGGTATGCTTGTCGCTGGCGTTGACCATTACCTCGAAAATGAAGACAGTTTGAGTTGGCCTGATGCTTTGAATGTCCACATGACGACTCTCAGTATTGAGCAATGGAGAACGGCAATGTTGGATGCTGGTTTTGTCGATGTTGAAGTTCATCAAGTTGGTCAAAAGGAAGGTTTCATCGGAACGCTCGTGTTACTTGGCACGAAAAAGTAAGTTATTCATCGCTGGGAACGGGGCCGAGTTCGGCTCCTTCAGGTCCACAAAGACGTATGTCACCTCTTGAAAACGGACATTGGGAACAAATGTGTGCCGATTCAATAGGCATACGTGCAGGTTCGTCCATTACATCTGGAGTTGCAGAAAGTTGAGCCATCCAATTGAGATGTGCAGAAAGAGTCACCTTTGCATCTTCAAATTCCTTTACAGATAATTGCACCATGCGCCCAGAAGCACCGATGAGCAAGGAAGGAGGGAGCACTCGACGGCGTTCATGTTCTGGCTTTTGCTGCTCAATGGCCTCCAATGCCAATGAATACAATGTCAGTTGCAAGCGGTGTTCGTCTAACAGTGCTCTTTCCGCATATGAAGCAGGGAAAGGTGAAAGGCGGTCACCTTTGAATTTTTGAAGAGAACTACCGGAGTTCGGATCATCTGGATTGAATTGATCTCTGCATCCTTTCGTTTTCAAATCAACAACTTGTAGACATCCTTTTCCTTCCGCATCACGCAAGGCCAATACCAAATCAGCACGACCATCAAAAACCACATCGACATGGTCAACAACGGCTTGTTGCCGTGGGCCTTCTATTGAGAAGGTCGTGCGGAGTACGCCGTCAAAGGCTACTTTGTGGCTGAAATAAAACGGTAATTCTGTTCTCAATCCTTCAACGCTAAAGCCGAAATGGCTTTCCCCATCTGCAAATCGCCCAAGAAGGCCATTACGAACCAATGCCCCGAGATGTGCTAATCGTTCAAAGGTGGCTTGGTGTAGTTTAGAATCTGAAGTCCCTTCTCCAATGCCCTCTTCTGCAAGTACCCGTTGGAGAGTTGCTTCGTCATCGAGAAGGTCTTTTCCTTCATAGGTCCAAGCTGAAGGAAGAGGTATCGTTGGTGGAGCGTTTAATTGTGCAGGGTTCTGTAATCCAATTTCGACCAAGCGATGCATAAGAGTACCGAATACAGTTGCGAGTGGGAACAGTGAGTCGGGCTTTTCATCTGCCTTCGGCTTCGAGAATCGGTCAAGGGGTTCTGGGTTCCATCCTCTCACTTCTGACAACCAATGGCGGCGAGGGCAAGCAAAACTCGTATCCAATCCGTGCGCCGTCATTCGCATGATGTCGCTCACTTGCGCAGAACCAACTGTCGGAGGTGTTTGAGTCTGCTTTTTATTGAGTTGAACCTCGAGACTACGCCATTTTTGTAATGGGGTTTGAACATCTAGGTTCGGGAAACAATCCGGTGAATGATAAATGTGAATTGACTCAATCGCATCGCCGCCAAGGCACGAATTCTCAACTAATGCCCTCGGGTTTAGCGAAAGGGTCGTTTTTTCATAGCGTTCGAGTGGTTGGCCGAATGCATCATTTGAAAGAAGCCAAGGTGAATGTTCTTGCTCGTTTGAATGGGAGAGGCTTCGTAAACCATCTAACCACATCGCCCCCATGGTTTTCATCGATGGTTTGCTCTTGAATTCAAGATGATGAGTCTCTGGATTCACTTCTGCTGTATCGCTTGGCGATCCTACGACAATCAATCTGTCCTTTACTCGCGTTAAAGCGACGTAAAATTCTCGACGGCGTTCGGCTTGACGTTGAGCGTGGTCGATGCGTTTTGCAAACTCCCAAAGTCCGTCATCAGGTCGCTCACGTGAGGTCCATGGATTGATTCGACCTGCGACAACTTGAGGCGTCACTAATACGTTATTTCGGACGGCGAGCGATGCATCTGATTTACCTGCATGGAAGATTCCTGCAACGACGACGACCGGTGCTTGAAGTCCTTTAGCACCGTGAATGGTCATGATTTGAATTGCACCACCTGACGGCGTTGTAATCGCAGAAGGACCTTTGTTTCCAAGACTACTCAAGGCGGTCATTCGATTGAAAATAGCCGATGCTTCATGGCCTAATTCATTTCCAATCGAAGCGGCAAGAACACACCAGGCTTCTGCATTTTGTCGAGAAGTGTCATCAGGATATGCAACAAGTAAATCTGAATGGTCGAGAACTGTATCGAATACATCATGAATCGCCCCTTGGCGAACTAAGCGTTCTAAGTGCGCTACAAACCGTTTCACGAACTTATTTGGCGCATGCTGTTGGATTTTACCCCACCATGAATGCTCCTCTTTACACGTAAGTAATGCATGTGCTTGAGCATCATTAAAACCCAGTATTGGAGAGCGAGCGAGCGATAAAGCAGCGTGCCGAGAGTTCGGGAAAGCAATCAATTCCAAACAAGCAAGAAGAGGTGCAACAACCGGTCGTTGAAGCAGTGCTCCTTGGCGATCTGCCATGACTGGGATTCCTCGTGATTGCAATCTCTGAATCAAATCAGGCATGTGTTTTCTGGAGTGAACTAAAATGATGATATCTTCGGGTCGGACATTTGATGCGTCATTTGGAAGTTCGGCATAGGTGGCCGAATCTGCATCCCACACTTGAGTTCCTCTTTTTTGGATAAGAGCTTGTAAGCGGGCAGCGATTAATTCGTTTTCAAGATGCGACCGTTTTGCTTTCGGGTCAGCAAAGGTATCAATTCGCTTTTCTAAATCAAAACTCGGAGGTTCAACACCAACTTGGAGAGGAACGAGCCATTCCAGTGTTCCCGAATTCTCAGAGTCACGGGCTGGTCGAAGTTGTTGAGGTTCTGCATGCCAATCGCCTGGCAGGACGTAGTGCCGTTGATCAAATACATCGTCGAACATTCCATTCATTGTACGCATTAAATTATGAAGTGAACGATGGTTTGAGGTAAGGTCAATATGCCCAAGTATGCGTCGTTCTTTACGGACGTCATCAACGGGACGAAGCGCATCTTCGTCGTCTTCAAAAGCGACACTCACATGTTCCCACAGTTTGGATTTGACAGATGTTCCTTCGATGCTCGAACCTTTGATGAATGATTCGCCAGCACCAACCGGTCGAGGGTCTCGGCCTTCCCCTTCACTTCGTAAATGACTCAAGCGAGGTTCGTTTTGTTCCAAAAGATTCGCTTGTTTAATCGCAGCGACCGTTCGTCGCATGACTGTGACCTCTGCTTGACGGAATCGGTAGATACTTTGCTTCATATCCCCAACAATACAGACCGTTGGGTCCCAAGGCCCAAGCGGGCGAATTGGGTCATCAGATTCGAGTCTACGATGCCCCCATAGTCGGGCGAGAAGACGGAAATGAGCAGGGTTGGTGTCTTGGTATTCATCGATGATGAAAGCCCGGTATTGCCGTCGAATTGTTTGGAGTGTGAAGAAACGACGTTGTAAATCTTCGAAGCAGGATTGGTCATCTCCTGCAAGACGCATCGCCCGTGAAATATGCTGGTCAGACCAAGGCTCCTCTCCGAGATAGTCTAAGGCTTCAACGACAGGTGAAGGGTAAACGTGGCGGACGATATCGGGGCATCGAGCGAGCAATAAGTCTGCAACGAGTTTTTGGATATCATCATAATCGTGTACACCTTCATGGGCTTTTTGAAGCGTCAAGATATCTTGACAGCCTCGGTGAACAAGTAACAAGTCATTCAGAACATTGGTTTGTAATTCATGAGAAATACGGAGTCGACCTTCTGGAGCAAAGTCACTAAATGTCGTCTCAACTTCTTGATGGCGAAGTTCACAGGCAGCAGGCATATGCGGTAAATCTGAAATCGGATCGAGTAAGAAAGCACTTTTGCCCAAGAGGCAAACCAAACGCCCAAGTCGGCTGTTGAGTTCTGTATTGAGAGATGTTGCGAGTCGTAATGCCACGCTTTCCACGTCATCTTTGTCTGCTTTGGAAACGACTTTCGTGGCATTTTTACCGAGTAAACCGGGATGCCACCCCGCACAGTATCGAGCCTGAGGGAGTCCACCCTTCGGGAAATAATTCGGTTCATCATCTTCCAATTGGTTCGTTGTCGTACTGGCAAAAGCGACTTGCCAAACCCATTGTAAACAGGCACTTGGCTCAATTGGCAAGGGCTCCCGGGCCAAAGCGGTCAAGTGATTAAAACGGGTGAGGGTTGAATTGATTGCAGTTTCACAAGCCAATACATAGTGAGTTGAATGGGCAAGATATACATCAGCCCATTGTGAAAGAATGCGTTGAAGGTTTTGAGCAAATCCGACAACTTCATCCCGCACTGGTTCCAAAAACATGTCCATTAGGACTTCATGTGGCAATGGACCCACTCCCGACCAAGTAGAGCCGATCAATCGTGCACGAGCAAGCATTGCCCGATATGCTTCTTCGACAAACAACGATTTGCCTAACATCCCACTGAGGACAACTGCAGAATGCTCTTGCCCACCGAGGAGCACTGCTAAACGGTCGCGAGCTTCGATAAACGCTCCAATATTTCCACGCACACCGGCCTCATGTGCGTCATTAATCGTGCGGATTCGCCATGCGGAATGGAGTGTTTCTTGAACCAAAAGCGGGGACCTATCTTCAGATATTTGTTCACGGCTTGGATGAACTGCAACTAAATCCAAATGCGGTGATACCAATTGGGAAAGGAACGCATCAATCGTTGAGATTGGTGCTTCATCAAGAGCAGACATCAAAGTTTCAATATCTCCTTCTCGGAGTCGCGGGTCAAATATTCCTTCATCGTCACCTGCTTTCAATTGCGATGCTCGACTTTGTCCAACTCGATATCGGATACGTGCTTTCAATTCTGCTGCTGCTTTTTTGGTAAAAGTGATGGCAACAACTTCGCTGGGCAGCAAGCCTTTCCATTCATTTGGTGAAGTCCGTTGGCGAGGGGGTGCTCGTAAAAAACCGCTACTCTTTACAGATTCTCGAGGGCCATGTGGAAGAAGTTGCGTAGCACGTTGTTCTGATGAAAGAAGATGTTGAACATATCGTTCAGCCATAACTGTGGTTTTACCAGTACCTGCTCCTGCATCCAAAGCAATATGCTTGTCAAGGTCGAGTCCGAGGCGTTGACTTCGATTAAAACGGATCATTGTTCATCACCTCCGAGGGATGCTGATGGACAAATTTGCCGCACTGTGCAATAGGAACAATGGGCGCCTGGAGTTGCGTTTACATGGCCTTGGCGCGCGGTCTGAATCGCTCTTCCAGCTGTCCGAATACGTTCTGAAATCCAAGCCCGGAAACCATTTTGAGATGATAAATCACTTCCTGGATTACGATGGTGGGTTTGAGCATATGATGTTCGCTCTCCAAGTTCGCTTTCACCCATGTATTGGAGAACGGATGCATCGAGTTCAACATAATGCGTAGTTGATTCTCCAATTTCGGTCACCCCAATGCCGACGACACGGTCACCTGGATGGCTCTGTTCCCAAGCTCGAGCATAAAGTCCAAGTTGAACTTCATCAAACATCGCTTTACGATGACGGTTGCCCTTGTTTTTTGGTTTCGGTCCGTTCACTGTTTTCAAATCACGAATAATAACGAAACGATTGGCGGGGTGTGGTTCTTTCAATTCAAGGGGGAGGACCGTTGAAATCGAGGTGTCTGCAAGAACGCCATCGGAAACTGCTTGTTCGTGTTGTTGTTTGCTAAGTACAAGAGCATCAACTCGGTCGATTCGTCCAGACAAATTAATTTGAATTGGTTTGCCTGCATCATCAAAACCATTTATTTTGACATGCCCGGTCTTTCCTTCATTTAACATCCATTCACAGGCCAAAGGTGCCGAAGATGTCAACTCAAGATCTGCCGAAATCATTCGGCCTAAACGACCACTGGGCTCTAATTCAATCTCACCTTCAAGATGCATCCGCCACTGACTCGGGGTGACTCCAAGCATTTCTCTACAACGATGAACGGCCACTGCATCATTTCTTGCTAACCAAGGAACTTCATTTTCAAGGTACGAGAGCACACTACCCCACAGTTCTGGAACTGTTTTCATTGGACCTTGATGCAGCGGAAGAGGGTTTTCAACGGCTTCGCCGGCAGTAACAACGCCATGGGCGTTTAACATGGCTGCTTCTGCGTCGTGAATCATTGTACCTCGTGCACGAGCATCGACATCTTCGCTTTGTACATCTTCAGGTTCTGCTTTCAAGCGTTTATTCATCCATGCCATTCGTGGGCATTTGAGCCAAGATTGAAGACGACTTTGGGACCAAGCATCTCGTTCCATGCCTGTTGATTCGAAACCGATTGTGGCATTCAAAACTGGACTTTGAAAATTAAGCGCTGGGAGGGGCCGGGGGTCAATGGCTGGCCCTTTGGAGGTCGCATTACGTTTGAGTCCAAGGTGTGGCCAATGTTGTTGTTGGCTCGAGCCGAATTTTATTTGAGAACTTGAAGGTTGCAATACAAGTCCATCAACACTCAACAGGTGTTCTCGATTTTCCCAAGTGAAATATTCACCGTTTCCTAAGTCTTTCATCACGGGCTGTCGAAGGCTGCGATCCGTTTGTATGGAGAGTTCATGCGCCATTGCTAAGGCGGTTTGAGAGAGTACTGTGCCGACAGGTTTGCCGCCATCAAGCAATTCGAGTCCGAGTCGTTGACGTTCATCTCTACCGCGATTACCGGCGCGTTCTGCAATTGCCTTTCCTTCAAGCATAGTCATCGTAAACGGTCGAGGAGTGAGCCAAACAAGACCGCCACCGTGTTCATCTTTTGTCCAATGCCAACTCCGATGAAGTCGGCCTTCTTGATGTTCAGAATCTTGAATAAAGGAAGGAGCGGGTTGGAAAGTTGCGAGGGAACCCTCGTGCCGTGTTTCAGTCAACCATTCCGATAAAGGTGCGCTTGGGCCGCCGCCTTCTTCAGCACTCGTATCAAAGAAGACCACTTCTTGAGCAGCATTAAGCAGATGGCGGAGATGGTGACGACCTTGCCGAATGGCAAGATCGGAATTGAATAATCCCAGATGGATTTGTGCAGGTGCATCAAGCCATGGTACTTTTGAAGTCTTCATCGACCATGAATTAACATCTAATCCTACCAAGAGAATCAAATCTGCTTCAACACCATGGGCTTGTTCGGGAGTAAGCACTTGAATGGCCTTTCCACGAGAACGAGAACGAGGCAATGAGGTATGAGCAAGGAGATGGTCGAAATATTCTACGAACTGCGCCCCATCTTCAGGGACTGAATAGCCCGCCTTGACAAGCAATTCTTGCGTTGATTCGTGAGACTCTCGTACAAGTTGTAATCCGGCGAGCGAACGGTCGTGCTTTGCTGTTCGATTGGAGAGTTCAATCCAATCGATATGACTGTAAATCGTATCGAGCCATTCAATCCCTGATTTCGGTCTTGAGGGAAGAGGAAGGGGGTGTTCTGTCGAACAGCCAAGAGGGTTTTTGTTGATTTTAGAAAGAGTGTCTTGGTCTATCAACGGCGCCCATGTTTCTGCAACACAGTGTAACCACCACTGCGTTTCTTCGAGAGCTTGGCGCGCCTTGTTTTTGTTTTCCCCAAGTTGAGGAGTTGCTTGGGCTAATGTAGCAAGCCATCTCAAAAGGGAACCTTGCCCCCCACGGACGTGAAAAGAACGGGCGATTTTTTCAAGAATATCTGAATGAGGGCGTGGCGTCCATGATGGTTCACTTGGGTGACTGAGGCTCTCAATGGCACCGTTGATGAGAGGGAGACTTTGATGTTCATACAACCCCCGAAGATGTTCGAGTGACCATGCATCCATGCCGCTACCAAGCTTCATGGCTCGGGCTAGACCAGCAACTGCAGGTATTTCTCCGAGTGCTTTCTGCTCGATACCACATTGATATCCGAGAGATTCAAGGCGCGAATGCCATTGACTTTGATTGGCATCTGCAGCGCCGTCGATAATGAGGGCACTGCCGCTTGAATGGAGCCCATAAGAACGTAGTAATTCAATTGCAGCATCCATCGAATGCGCTCCTCGTTCCAAAGTAATTCGATGGAGTGAAGTGTTTCTCTCGTCACCTCGTTTTGAACGCCAATGGACCTCGGTTGGAGGCGTCCAAACTTCATGTTCTGGGACCCATTCAGGAAGTGTTGCCTGTGCCACGTAGTTCCATTCAGCATCAAAGAGGTAGGCGCCATGGTAACCAAGGCGGAATGACCCCGCAGCACAAAGTTGGTGGAGGGGGCGCTTTTTTGAAAGTACTGTGAAAAAACTACGTTCGACTTCCGTGTAATCCGGTGCCGTATCCAAAACTACAATTCCGCTTACATCGTTCAACGTAAATGGGACTTCCGAACTCGCTTCAAGGGCCTTTATGAGGTGACTTAATGCATGGTGAGGATGAGTGCCGCCTAGTTTCTTTTCAAGAGTGCGGAGAAGCGTGTCAAATTCTTTAGCACCAGGGTCGCCCTCCCATGACCAAGGATTGTTGAGTTGATGCAACGTCCGATGCAGGGCGAGGATACGCTCGGTTTGGTAAGGTGACCACTTCCTTCCCTCAATAGCTGAAAACAACAACGGCAATTCACCCATTTCAGCAGCCTGTTTGGTATGAGCATGGATCACTGAAAACAACCCTGCATCACTTCCAAATAATGGGGGCAAACCAAGATCGAGCGTCAATAATTGAAGTAAACGTACAATGGTCAAATGGTGAGTTGTATCGACTGGAGAATTGCTTTGAGCAAGTTTGAGCAAGGTTTGATTGCGACTGGCTTCATTTGGATGAAGAACCAAGAGATTTTCGGCTGAACCATTCTCAAGAGCAGTAAAGAACCAAGGAGGAATATTATCTCCTGTATCAATCGCTTCGAGCGTAAGTGATGCAACGTTTCCCTCCTTCACCTTCGTCGCCTCAACACCTCTACATTCGCCGACTGTTCTTGAAGCCTCTCGGTGATTCTTCAGAAAGGACTCTTCCTCATTCATATATGGTTGAGGTGATTTAGGGGTTGAAACGCCCCCTCGGCTTTACTTTCTTTATATACTGTCAAAAAGAATAGTTAGTGTTGTGCAAAAACATGAAGCAATCTTGTTCCGGTAAAAAAACTCTTGATGAGCGATACTTTGAAATACAATGACTTACCTACTCGGTATGTTGGTAAGGAAAGAGCGCCAAAACTGGTTTTTGGGAAGTTTTTCCGAAGCCGGAATGGACGCTCTACTTGCCCTCAACAAAAAACAAGAAAGGAGACTATTAAGATGAACGGTGATAAGAATATGAAGAAGCAAGAACTAACGCAGTGTGACGAATGTTACAGCAAGGACCTCAAGCGCGTCCAAGAAAAGGGTGAAACATGGTGCAACGAGTGCGGCCTGGTCCACAAGGACCAAGAAATCGTAGCAAACGATAACGGAGCTGCCCTGTTTGGAGAAGGTGCACACTACCAAGCTGTTCGAAACGATAAGGACCTCAACCGACGACTTGGCGGAACTGGGCCGAAGATGAAGTTTGGTTCCCGTGGCGTGAAAAACAAAAAAAAGTACTATTTCCTCGAGAAAATCGACCGAAGCACTGTACGTAACCCCCACCCGTTTGCTCAACGCGTCAAAAACAACATCGAGACATTGTATGGCCGCCACGCTTTGCACATTCTCGAATTTCTCGTCGAGATGTCTTGCCGACCTTTGACTGGTGAGCAAGAAGTGATTCGACAGAAGCAAGGAAAGGCGATGAAGAAGAGCCTGGGTATGCCAAAGCAATCGATTTGCCGTAAGAAGAAAGGCATCAAGGGCTCTTCTGATGAGCAGAACGCTGTCATCATTGCTGCGGCTATCGTTGAACTCGCGGGTGAATTGGGAATCATGCCTAAATTCGACCGGCGTCCAACAATGAAGCAGGCTGGTATCGTTCCAAAACAAATCATGAAT
>CAJJCQ010000016.1 GCA_905182725.1 uncultured Candidatus Poseidoniales archaeon | reverse complement strand
CGCTCATTGATTTATGATTGGAATACTGTCGAGTATGAACTCAACCGAAATCCCGCAAACCACCCGCATGGAGTTTGGTTTGATGATGAAACACTTCGGGATGGATTGCAAAGCCCAAGCGCTCGTAATCCAACCATTGATGAAAAAATAGAATTACTCACCTTCATGGAAAACCTTGGAATTCAGAAAGTCGATCTTGGACTTCCTGGTGCCGGCCCCTACCATTTGGAACACATTGATGCAATGATGTCTCACATCACTGAAAATGATTTCAAAATACGGCCTGGTGCTGCAGTTCGAACACTCATGAATGATATTGAACCCTTGGTTGATTTACAAGCCAAACACGGTACTCCAATCCAAGCAAGCGCTTTCTTGGGGACCAGCCCAATTCGCCAATACACGGAAGGATGGACCATCGAAAAACTTCTTTCAACCATGGAAAAAGCAGTTTCTTTTGCTGTTGATAACGATGTTCAAGTCATGTTCGTTACCGAAGACACAACCCGTTCCAAACCTGAAGATATCAAAGCCATCTATCAACGGGCAATGGAAATGGGTGTTCGTCGCCTCTGTATTTGTGATACCTGCGGTCACGTCACTCCAAACGGCGTCAAAAAATTGTTGCAATTCATCGATGAAGAAGTCATCAAAGATGCAGGCTACAAGCGTTCAGAAATCGAAGTCAACTGGCACGGTCACCAAGACCGTGGTTTGGGTGTTGCCAACAATATCGCCGCCGTTGAAGCCGGAGCCGATGTGATTCACGGAACTGCGTTAGGTGTTGGAGAACGGGCAGGTAATGCTCCACTCGACCAAACCTTGGTCAATCTCAAACTCCTCGGTGTGATTGATAACGACCTTACTCAATTGGATGCCTACATGAAAAAGGCCAACGAATACATCGAAGTACCTCTTCCTCGTAACTATCCTGTCTTTGGAATGGATGCTTTTGAAACTGGAACAGGTGTTCATGCTTCTGCCGTGATCAAAGCCATGCGAAAAGGTGACAATTGGTTAGCAGACCGCGTCTACTCCGGCGTTCCTGCTGGAGATTTTGGTCTGAAGCAAGTCATTCGAATTGGGCATATGGCGGGACGTTCAAACATCATCTGGTGGCTTGAACAAAACGGCTATGAACATTCAGATGACCTTGTAGCTCATGTTTTTGAAGTGGCAAAAAGCCAACGACGGAATATGGAAGACCAAGAAGTGAAGAACGTAGTCGATACTTTTCTTAACGCTTGATTAGGCCTCAGCCTCTTCTTCGTTATCGGTGAACGTATCGCCCTTTTCCATATTGACTTCCTTTGTAACTGTCCATTCTTGGTCAACAACTCCGCCACTCCATTCGCCATCAACAGCGACTTCATCAACATCATTCTCTTCTCGCCAAACAGGTTCGTTTTGTGAGCCACATACGATGAACCGACCGTTATCATCGATTTGGTCATTCAACAAATGGAGATGCTTTGAGATTGGTAAGAAATGACCAACAGGCATTCCGGCTGCAGTGAAAGGATTGGTTGCTGCTCCAATCAATAATCCATCTTCAGGTGCGACAATATCCACAGTAATTCCTGGAGTTCCAGGGTCTGAGATGGTGGCGATGACTTCCCCTTCTCGCATTACGGAGCCAGCCGAGACAAACATATCCAACAATCCACTTTCTCCTGCACGTAGCCAGTGTGAGCCACTTGCAAGCATTCGGAACCTTGGGCGATGAGGATTGCCATCGATCATACGCAGTGAACGAAGTACATTCAACACGCCATGCATAGCCACTTTGACCGCCCCATGGTCGAGCAAGTTTGCCCCTCCACCTTCGTAGGTAATGACTGGAATATCCTGTTCAATGGCTGCTCTACGCAACGAGCCAGAAGGCGGTTTCGAGTCGAGTATGATTTCAATTCCAAAGGCTTTTGCGAGAATGTTTGAACCAGCATGTGCTAAATTAGCACGAAGTTGTGGCATATTTGAGCGACCGATTCCGGCACTGTGTAAATCGACAATAGCGTCAACATCTGAAAACAAATACTTCCAGGTTTGGGCTGCAACTCGCCGTGTAGTGGAACCTTTCATGTCACCAGGGAAATTGCGGTTCAAGTCACGACCATCAGGGAAATATCTTGATTTTGAACGGTATCCCGGTAAATTCACAATTGGTACAATCCGAATTGTTCCCGCCAACTGCATTGGGTCGAGAGGTTTTCCTGCATCAGTAAATGTGTTTGAAAGAAGATGCGTGCATGTTGAAGGTCCAGTCAATTCATCACCATGTACACCGCCAAGAATCGTAATGGTTGGGCCTGGTCGAATGCCATGAAGAATTGTAACCGGGATGGGCCAAGAGTCCCCGAGGTCGGTTTCTAAAAGTGGGAGATGAACCGTACGCATTGTTCCTGGTTTGATGATTTTACGATAGAAGCGAGTGTTCGTCCATTCTGCACTTCGGTCCCATTCGGGTCGGTCTTCTAATTTATGGGCAGCCATTGCTTCTTGAATGGCATTTCTTCTACGTTTTGGCAATTCATGAGCAACACGAGTTTTGGACTTCGTCCGCGGTTTCTTTGCTGCCATGGTGACGGCAGTGAACACCACTCAATAAGAATGCGTATATTCTCATACAAACAAGCAAAGAAAACAAGTGCTTAGAGGTGAGCCCAAGGGCATGGAAGAAGTCGGTGTACAACGTCAATACGCTCCAAGTTCGATCTGTTTTGGTTGCGGTCCAGCGAATCAACAAGGTTTGCAAATCAACAGCATACGCATTGAAAACGGACTTTCAATGGAATACCTTCCTGAACCACATCATCAAGCCTTTCCCGGTATGATTAACGGTGGAATAATTGGAACTCTTCTTGATTGCCATGGGAATTGGACTGCTGCAGTCGCACTCATGGATGCACAAGGACTCGAAGAACCACCTTGTACTGTCACTGCCTCTTATACGGTTAAATTACGCCGTCCTACACCAACAGACGTCTCTCTCAAAGTGACCAGCCAAGTCAAAGAATTGAGTGATGACCGAGTTGAAGTCGAATTACTCTTGGAAGCCAACGGCAAAGTCTGTGCAACAGGCAGTGGCCTGTTTGTTGCGGTGAAAGAGGGTCATCCTGCTTATCACCGATGGAGTTGAATCTGCCAATGGCGAAACCAAGTAAAGAACAGATTCTTCTCTTAGATGAGTTGCGAGACTTCGTCATAGAAGTCATGCGGGATATGCCGGAATGGGTTGATGCAAAGGTTGAGCGTTTGCGCTCAATCCCTCTTGGTGTTCTCCGAAGAAATGCGACACAGCGTCATGGCGTCACTCGTTGGAAACGAGGTGTAAACCTTCATTCACTCCAACCCGAAGATGTCGAAGTGATTGATATTCATCCAAAAATGTTGAATCAACGGTGGAAGGCATATTCTGCTTTTGTCTTACACCATGAGTATATTCATGCACTCGGATTACGAGCTCACAATGCACTTTTCCGACAACTTGAGGCGGCTTGGCCGGGTCGGACAGCCGGAGAGCAAGGTATTCAATTTACAGAACATCTACGTTTGGAAAAAGCGATTTGGCTGTGGTGCTGTCCTGATTGCCAACAAGAATTCCCACGTCAAAAACCTTCACGCAAACGATACCGATGTCGGAAATGCAATACGATTCTCGTCGATAAGAAAAATCCCGCATTGGTTTAGCATTAAACCATTGAATTGAAGGAAGATGGTGAATACGACAACTCATGGGCTGTCATCATGTTGGTGAACAACGACCGTTACGTCCATTGATTCTTCTTCTGAGTGTACTGCTGTTGTCTCTTCTCATGCCTGCAGTACAAGCCAACTTGAACCAGTCTGTTGATGGCGGAGAACTTTTTTTATCCTGTATACAAGATGATGAATGCTTCTTGACTTCAGTTGCCAGTGGTGAAGGAATCATTTCCGATACCATCTTTGCATCACCTGCACAACCTGATACAATTACGCTTGAATTTGAAATGGAACCGCGGCAAAAAGAAGTGGCCTTACTCCCGAGTATTCTAGCTTCAATGGAACTCGATTTACGTTTTACCGGTGAACTTTCAGGTGCCAATAAGCCTGAACTTGAAATTTCCTTGATTCTTGGTTCAACCGTTACCACATGGGACTTTGAGGCAGAAATCATACCGGTGGGGGGCACCTCAAACCCCTACACCTTGGAAAATGCAGAACTCAATCTGAATGGAGATCGATTACTATGGCCGGAAGACCCCGTGCGATTACGAGTGACATTTATTCTCGATCGGCCAGGGACATGGGAATTACACCTACGTGGAGCATCTTTCTTGAATTTAGAAATCCCATGGTCCGAAGATGTGGATTCACGTAACACAGATGAGCCATCCAGTGACCTTGAACCAAGATTGACCGATTTTGAAACAATTCACTATGGTGCCTTACTCGAAAACGATCGAGATTGCTGGACCTTTGAAATTGGAGAACATGAATTGTTAAACATCTACTTAGAATGGGAAAGTGTTCCAATCGAGATACAACAAAGCCACGGTCTTCCTGATTTGATTCAACCTTCCGGACGTCTCTCGAAGGCGCCAGAAGTGATTATCAAAGAAGATGATGACTCAACTCGAATGACCTATCGTTGGCGCGCTCTACCCGTTGGAGAATATATCTTCTGTATTGGTGGAACTGCAGGCAAATTTCAACCCTACATTTGGACAGGACAACTCGCATTTGAAGGAATCGGCCCTTTGAGTCCATACGAATTTGATAGCGATGCATTCTACCCCGCTGGTACCGCCATTTTAGGTGATGAAGATAAAGCAATATCACTCACACAATCTGGCTTTGGTCTTCTTTTTATTTCCTTTATCGTCTTGATTGGATTTGTGGTTGATAGCCTCCGTAATTCGACCTCAAATGTACTTCGTTTTGGTCTCTTTTCACCCGGTGTGATTTTGTTACTCGTGGGTGGTATCTTCCATCCAATGTGGGTTTTGGCTGAAGAAGTTCAAACTGATTCTGAAATACAGGTTGATGATTTAATTGAAATGCGACTTCAACAGTTGTGGGACGTCTCTTATCCAGGGGTTCCAGAACAGGTCCTTGCTACTCATCTTGGTGCGACTTGGGGTATGTTAGACGGTGATAATTTGCAACTCCGTCTTGTCGTCGAAGAGGCGCAGCCACTCCCCGATGGTCGTTGGCAATTGATTCTTCCAGAACTACAAGAACTGCGTATGGACCAAGCCATCTTTTCCCAAGTAGCGCGTGGTGGAGTTCAAACGACCGATGAAGGCATGCTTGAACAACAGACGGTTCGCTTCATTCTGTTTGCAGGGCGCACTCTTCTGCTGGATTTGTTGATGCTCGAAGCAATGATGGTCGTTGATGAGCCTCCAAAGTCTTCAATTTTCCATGTTGATTTCGACATGGTTACAGCTCCAGCATCAGGTTCAATTAGTGTTCCAGCATGGGCGACTCGGCCAACATCAGTCAGTGCTAACGATTGGGTTCTGCTTCAAGCAAACCTCTTCCCCAAGCAAATATCCGTGAGCCTTTGCGACTGTGATTTCGACCTCTTAGATATCCGTTTCACTGACTCACCTGGATTTGATATCAAAGATATCCCTTCACAGATCAACATCGAGAATGCATCTGGTCTCATCGGTTATTCTACACCTGTGACTCTTCTTGGAATGATTCTCTGTGCATTTGCAAGCAGAACTGAATACCAACGACGGAAAAAAGCAAGAACACTCGCTGCTCGGTACTTCAATGAAAGTTCAAAGTGGGATTAAAGTTCACTTCTTTCCTTTCTTTGCTTTTGATTTAGCATCTTTAATGACTTCATCAGAATCGACGCCTGCCATTTCAGCAGCTTCTTTGATATCCTTTTCTTCTCGTTCTGAGATTTCTCCATCTTTTGAAGCAGACTTGACCACTGCATCGATGTTCATCTTTGCAGCCTCTTCATCAGTGATGCCCAAAGCCTCTTGGAAGGATTTTAATTCTGCCAATTCTTCTTCTGTAATGATTCCATCTTCCCATGCAGATTCATAGGATTCCAAAAGGAAGGAACGGTATGCATCTGGGTTGAGAAGCACATCTCGAATGAGGCCATGATTTGGACCATCATCACTTTGTGACATTTCAAGGATGGCAATCGAACGACGCATTTCCTTCACGGCCATGTCTTTGAGGCCGTGTCCAGCCCAAACTGCACCGGCTGCGATGACAGCAGCAGCAAACCAACGCATAACGTCCGGATTGACGAATTCCCAAGGTTGAACAAGGTGAAAAATACCGAGGACAGCCATTGCTGCTCCGCACATAACTTCCACCCAGTCATTCATATCTGGTTCGTCTTGGAATACCGAAAGTCGTTCATCAACCATTGTTTCAACATCATCGCCCATGTGTGAGGACATGGGAAGAGGGGTCTTATGGGTGTCGGATTGAAACTTTCCAAGCGTTGTCCTTTTGGACTGTTGGCGCGGTTGTCAACCCATGGAGGAGACCGAGGGGGCTGTGATGGCCTTAGATTTGCCTCCAAAGGCACTTGATTTCTTAACCAATACATGGGGGATCAAACAACTCCACCCTCCTCAACAGGAGGCAATGCCGAGTGTGATGTCTGGTGCCAATACATTACTTGCAATTCCAACTGCAAGCGGTAAGTCGTTAGTTGCTTACATTGGAATAATTCGCCGTCTACTGATCGATGACCCCGGTTCAAAAGCAGTGTATATTGTTCCTCTCAAAGCCTTGGCAAGTGAAAAACATGAAGATTTGGTTGCTTTAGGTGGCTCGGTCGGATTAACCGTTGGTCTTGGCATTGGCGATGCATCAGGAGAAGCCAAAAAAATTGACGATTGTGATATTCTGGTCTGCACTTCCGAGAAACTCGATTCCTTGATGCGAAACCGATCTGAATTGATGGCCAATGTCTCGATTGTTGTCGCTGATGAATTTCATCTTATGAATGATTCAACTCGTGGCCCGACCCTCGAAATAAATCTCACTCGATTACGGTATCTTCGCCCGAAAGCACAAATCATCGCTCTTTCTGCTACGGTTGGCAATTGTGAAGAACTCGCCGCTTGGTTAGATGCAAATCTTGTACTTTCTTCATGGCGACCCGTTGCTTTAGAATACAGTACATTCCATGACCTTCATCTTGAACCACGACTTGTTCAATCGGCAGGTATGTCGACCGAAGCAGATGTTCTTCAACCACCGCGTGACCTTGAAGGACCAAAATCCCATCCGAGTTGGGTTGTAGTCAATGATACAATTGACCAAGATGGACAAGTGTTGATTTTTGTCGGAACTCGACGAAGTGCACAATCTGAGGCTTTGAAACTTGCAAAACGAGTTGAAAAGCGACTTAAAAAGGAAGACCCAGATCGATTAAAGCGCTTAGAGCACTTCGCTTCAACGCTTGAAGGTCGTAGTCAAACAGCAATGGCAGAACGATTGGCAGAATCAATTCGAGGCGGTATTGCATTCCATCATGCAGGCTTGACCCATGGGCAACGAAAAGCCATTGAAGGCGCTTTTAAAGAAGGTTTACTCATTGGATTAACAGCGACTCCAACACTTGCAGCAGGTGTGAATTTACCTGCTCGAAGAGTTTTGGTTCGTGACCTCAAGCGTTGGGATGATGGAATGAGTCGTCCACTTCCTGTAATGGAGGTACGACAGATGCTTGGCAGAGCTGGCCGTCCAAAGTACGATAGTTTTGGAGAAGCATGGGTCTTGTGTAAAGGAACAGATGGCTGGGGCATCGCTGATGATGTCAGCGAACGGTATTTCTTTGGACCCGTGGAATCAATTTCGTCTAAATTAGCAAGTGAACCAGCATTACGTGTCCATCTTTTGGCCTCCATTGCAACAGGAGGGTTTCGTCATCGTGGTGAGATTGGTGATTTCTTTGCAGCCACTTTCCTTGGAGCTACAATTTCTAAAACACTGCTCAATGAACGTCTTGATGAGATGCTCAATTGGTTAGTTGATGAACGCTTTATTCGCAAAAAAGGAATTGATGAAGCCTATGCCCAACGCCGTGCTGATGCCCAAGTTGGTGACGGCAAAGAAGAGAACTGGGACGATGAAATGCCAATTTGGGCATCCATTGCCCAATCGACCGGTGGCGTTGAATTGCGTTCAAGCCGAGCACAACAGAATCCACCACAAAAATCATCCTCTGCCTTTACACAGGCATCTTTGGGCTTCACTTCTGCTTCTGATTTATCTCAGGTAGGAGGTTGGTCGGCTCCTTCCGGCAATGACCATTCATCAATGGAGTATGAAGCAACCCTGATGGGGGAACGAATCACTCAACTCTACCTCGACCCGCTTTCCGCATCGATCTTACGAACTGGCCTACGAAGAGCAGTTCGACGCAAGGTTCGTCAAAGCGGTTCAGTGACTGAATTTGGCCTGATGCATTTAGCAACTTCAACACCGGATTTCTTACCACTCTGGGCAAAGAATTCGGAAATGGAGCGGAGTTCTTCTCTTTGGCTCAAAACCAATGCAGTCGAAGATGAATTACTTGCAGATGATACACTCGAAGAGCGATTACTTGGTAAAGTCAAATCAGCATGGATGCTCGAAAAGTGGATGGAAGAAGAAACCTTACGCACCATCGAAAGCGATCTTGATGTAAGTCCTGGGGATGTCAATTATCGAGTTGACCTCATGGGTTGGCTTCTGGCTGCTGGTCAACAGGTTCTTTTGACGGATGATGTCTTTGCGGAAGAACATCTCTCAACTATTGGTGAAATTGCTACGATGCTGGACATGTTACGGCAACGTATCCGTCACGGTTGTAAACCAGACTTGTTGCAATTGGTCAATATCAAAAATATTGGGCGTGCTCGTGCACGTGAATTGGCAGGTATGGGCATTCGAACACCGAAAGATGTCATGGCCATGGACCGGCCAACTCGAAATCAACTCTTAGCAAAACGTGGCTGGGGGCCATTACTGCTCGAAAAGATCCACAAAGAAGTTGAAAAAGTTCTTCGGCGCCCTGAATCGCCTGACTCATCAAACAAACGGGTCACCCACCGTGATGATGATGTTCCTCTTTCGGATGAATCTTCATCGGATAATTGAAAGAGAATCCCCCTCTGGATTCACCATGGCACAACCTCCGTTCCCATGCTTTGCTTGGCGTTCAGGGGATCCTGTCGATGCCAAAAGCCTCCTCGGCACATTTCTTGAACTTCGTCCAAACTCTCAATGGGTGATGGTCGGGGATGGATGTATACAATCCGATCTTCAATTATGGACTGCATGGATGTGTGCATCTCGCAGATGGATTCGAAAGAGTTCCTTGGCCCGTTCACTCGACGCCGAGTTTTTGCGTTATCTTTCAGGAACACACCACGTGTCTGAAGCATTCAAACGGGCGGGGGTTCGAAACGCTGACCTTGCTGGGTTTGTTCTTTTCTTGCCTGAAGCAACAGCAACAGATGACACTCAAACCGATTGCCAAGCAGTCAAGTATGACTTTGAGGAGGTCCAATCTCAAGCCACCTCCATGTTTTCTCAACTTGAACTCGAAGCCGATGACAAAGGGTATGTTCTTTCCAAAACAGGTGCAATTCGTTTGGGAATGAAATTCGAATTTGAACACGAAGTCCTCACCGAATCTGCCCTTTTAGGCCATATCCTCTCGTCTGAATTCACCTCGTGAGCGAAACGAAATAGAGCAGAGTTCAAACACCATTGCACCTAGGGTCCCTGTATGGTGATGAGCGCAAGTCCAACCGATGAGCATAGGCCGAGTACCGGTCGATACCTCGACCAATCGAAAATACAAGCTGCGCTTGACCAAGCACAGGACCTTGGTGCATCGTATGCAGAAGTTCGATTGATGGCGATTACTGATTCGAGCGTTGCTCTTCGAGATGCAAAACTTGAGCGAGCAATTCCTGGCCAAGAAGTCGGCGTCACCTTGAGAATATTGGCAGACGGGGCATGGGGCGTTCATTCGACGACAGATTTAGTCTCCCTACCATCCCAAATTGAATCAACCGTTCGACTGGCAAAAGCAGTTGCTGCTCGTCGTTCTTCCAAAGATCGACCGGTTCAGTTGGCAGAAGTTCCAATCCTAGAGGACGAGATTCATTGGAAGCCAAAGCAAGATGTCCGAAATACTGATTTACAAACTAAAATCGACCATTTGAACACACTTCATAACAGTGCTGCAGATGATGACCGAATTATTTCAGTGACCTGTGGTTGGAGCGATGAGCACCTCCATACTGAACTGATGACCAGTGAAGGAATGAATCGAGTTTGGTCCTTCCAGCGTTCACTCATCAATGCAAGTGTTACCGGCCGAGACGGCGGGGAAGTCGTCTCCTATAGAACAAGGCATGGCGGAGAAGGTGGTCTTGAAGTCATCGAAGCATGTGACCTTGGAGAACTTGGCGAATCGGCCCGAATCGCCACCCTACGCCTCCTCAAAGCAGAACGAGCTCCTTCTGGTAAGTTACCATTGATTGCCGACCGTGACTTGACGGGCGTTTACATTCACGAAGCACTCGGTCACCCTTGTGAGGCTGACCTTGTGGCAGCAGGAGACTCATGTCTGGCCGGAAAACTCGGTCAAACCATTGGTAATGACATTGTATCCGTAGTCGATGACCCAACGATTCGTGGTGGCTACGGCGCCCATCCAATCGATGATGAAGGACTCGATACCCGTGAGAAAAACCTCATCCAGAACGGCGTTCTTACCGAATATCTCAATCATCGTGAATCAGCCCATCACTTTGGCATTGAACCAAATGCTGGTGCCCGAGCCCAAGATGGCCTCCATCACCCACTTGTTCGTATGTCGAACACGTTGATCAAAGGCGGAACACATAATGACGTTGATGAATTGATGGAAGACATCCAGTACGGCGTTTTTGCTTGTGGTTCACGAGGCGGTCAAGTCGATACAGGCCGAGGTTCATTCCAATTTGCAGCTCAAGAAGCCTGGTTAATTGAAAACGGAGAAATCACCCGTCCATTGAAAGATGTAAGCGTGAGTGGTTTGACGCTTCAGATTCTCAAGGACGTCGATGGATTGACTCGGGATGCCCGTCTTGCCGCTCCTGGTTTCTGTGGTAAAGGACAAACCGTTCCAGTTGGTGACGGCGGCCCAATTATGCGCATTTCTCAAGCATTGGTGGGATGAACATGTTACCAGATGATGCACTAGACCGTATTACAGAAGGTTGCCGAACCATCGGAAAAATCTGTCAAGCACAAGGAATTCAGCAATGGGAAATTGTAGCTACACAATCGTACGGTCACAGTATCGACATTGAAGCAGGTAAAATTGCTCTTGCTGCCGGAGGTGGTGAAGGTGGATATGGTATTCGGGTTGTCGAAGATGGCCGATTTGGTTATGCCTACCTTGTCGATTTAGGTTCTGCCGATTACGCTCTTAAACAAGCCCGTGATATCGCTAAAGTCTCACCTTCAGTGAAAGGTTTTGTTCTTCCAAGCGAGCAAACGGCCAAAAAAGTTGGTGGATTGTTTGACAAAAACATTCTCAGCATCGGTCCTGAAGATTTACTTGAACAAGCTGATGCAATCTTGAGTGAAGTTGCTTCACTCGATGATCGAGCCGTAGTTACCGGTGGTGGATTAGGTGTTGGCGCAAGTGCTACCGCCATTTATTCGAGCGAAGGAATCGAATCAAGTGGTGTGACAACTTCTCATGGGATGGGGATTCAAGTCTCCATCGATGCTGATGATGAATTGACCAGTTCTTATGAAGGCGATTCGAGTTGTCAACGTCTGCCAAATGTTCCTGATTGTATTGCAGTTGCTGTTGATTGGGCACAGAAAACACGTGGTCCAATCGAAGTGAATTCAGAGGCACATGATACGCCTGTTTTGATGACCAGTGAAGGTTTTTCTCCATTATTTTCAATGGTTGTACCTACTGCAATTCGAGGTGACCGATTGGCTCGAGATGAATCCTTCTGGTCTGGTAAGCAGGGAGAACTTGTGCTTGCTGGTGATCTTTCACTCATTGACGATGGGAGAATGGAAGGCGGTAGGTCGTCTTCTTCTCGCGATGGAGAAGGTGTTCCAACTCGTCGCCAAACCTTAATCGAAAACGGGCGTTTGGTTGGTTCTATGTGGTCGACCAGAGATGCTGCGCAACAAGTTGCAGAAGGTCGTATTGACCATGCAGAAACCAACGGCTGTGCAGTTCGTGGTAGCCATCAAAGCCCACCAGGTACAGGTTGTGCTGATTTACAAATGGTTTCTTCGTTGAAAAGTTCATCGCAAGATGCTCTTCTCGAACGAATGGAAGACGGTTACATCGTCCACAGTGTCATGGGTGCGCATACTGCAAACCCAACCAGTGGCGATTTTTCAGTCACCTCGAGTACACTGTTACGCGTTGAAGGTGGGCAGATACTCGGACCGGTCAAGCAGGCTGGTTTATCTGGCAATCTTGCCAAGGCTCTTTCTCAGGATGTGTACCTTGGAGATGATGTTCGCATCCAAGGTTCGTATTCCTCCGGCAACATGCACCTTCCCGATGTGTTATTGATGCAAGGGCTGCGAATCAACCCCGCCTAAGTCTCTCAGTCACTTGATTCGATAATCATCAGAAAGGAACAAACTTCACGGCATTCTTTATGGCCTGTCGTCTCTCCTGTAGTTATCCATGGAGGTCAAGGGAGTGTACAGTCTCAACCAACCCGCACGAAAGCCCGCAGCCTGTTCTCCGTACAGGCCCCGAACGAACACGCCTGGCGGAGGTCATTGCAATGTCTGAAAAATACGAAACCCACGTCAAGTCGATACTTGCCGAATGCCCTGACGCTGATCCTGAAGCCGTATCTGCAGCTTTTGCAAAATACGAAACTGAGTTCTTCATTCCGCCCCAAGATGCTATGCGTTCGATTCTGCGACGTTTCAAAGGTGAAACGACACCCACGCCGTCATCCGGTAGTTCAGGTAGTTCAGGAGCCTCTGGAGGTTCATCTGCGCCTAAGCCTACACGTAAGGTAAGCCGATTAAGCGAATTGAAAGGCGATGACCGCGAAATTGAAATCGAAGTAGAAATTATTTCTCATAACATTCGTGACCAAACCATTCGAGGCGAAGAAAAGCAAATCGCCTTCGGACTTCTCGAAGATAATCCTTGGGAAGAAAACGGAGAGAAAACCCGTTGGGAATTCAAAGACTGGGGTCCTAATTCGAATATCACTCCTGGATCTGTTGTCCGAATTGAAGGTGCATCTGTCAATGAATATCAAGGTAAGATGTCACTGAACATCAACCAATCCACTCGTATTGCCGTGATTCGTGAAGGTACACGGCCTATTGTAGCACCAGGTGAACCCCAAGACATCTCGACTTTGCCATCTGATGGTTATGTCTGCATTGTTGGGCGAATTCTTGCCACACGCCCGGACCAGATTCATCGTAAGGATGGTTCCGGTTCGATTGAGGTCATTCGAGGTCGTTTGGCTGACGAAACAGGTACGATTGGCTTCCTTTCTTGGGAACCACTCGCTCACGAAGTCGGAACGCTTCTCAAGATTGAAGGTGCTCAAGTCCGAACATTCAGGGATACACCTGAACTCAATTTCGGACGAACGACCAAAGTTGAAGTCTATCACGACAAGAATTTTGCCGATGTCGAGGCACTCTCTGAACAAACAATGGTTACGCTATCAGAACTTCGAGATGGAGCAAAAGATGTTGATGCAATCGTTCAGATCACTGAATGGGCAAAACGCACGTTCACCAAGGATGGCGAAGAACGCTTCCTCTGGTCAGGTCAAATCGCTGACCCAACCGGTCGTTGCCGTATGAGTGCATGGAATGAACTTCCTATTACTGAAGACCAATTGCCGTTAACAGTTCGTCTCAAGGGAGTGCGTGTTCGTGCTTGGCAAGGAATACCAGATATTACCGTTGATGATGCAGACCAAGTCGAAATACTCGATGCCCCACCTTGGGACAGCGAATTGGATTTGAAAAATCATACCGTTGAGGTTGCTCTACATGAACTCTCGACTGGTGCAAGTCGAGTAGGAATCTCGACCAGTGCTCTTGTCGTCAGTGTTCGTGAAGATTCAGGTTTCATCCTACGATGCACAGAATGCCGTCGAGTGCTCCGTGAAGGCGTATGCGCCGACCATGGTCCAAATGATGGAAACAGTGACGTAAGATTGCGTTTAGCAATTGATAATGGTCTTTCCAGCGTATCCGTGTTGACCAATAAAGAGGCAACATTGAGTCTTCTTGGAATGACTGAATCGGAACTTCAAGGTGCTATTGACGATGTTGGGCAGGTTGCTTTTGTCCAGTCCTTGCGTGGAAAGATGCTCGGACGTAAAATGAACGCTTCAGGCCGTAGTATCGTCGATGAACAGGGTGCTATGCTGCTTGCAGATGGTGCTTCAATGATTGAGGAAGATGCTGGTTTACGGGCGACTGAAATACGTGCTCAATGGAGGGTTTCTTGATGCAAGCTGGAACTACACGGGCAAAGCGTCAACCGGCTTGGCACATACTGGCCTCTGAATTTAGTGAGGCTACACTCAATGAGAAAGGCTCGGGCGAATACGACCCTTCCTTTGTAATTACGAAACTTGGGGCAAAAGTCAACCGAGTCGTGGTAGCAGGACTTTTGGAACGACTTGAAGTTCGAGAAACTTCCAATGGTTCATCGCTCTATCAAGGACAGATGCGTGACCCTTCAGGTGTTCATTACTTTTCTGTTGGAGATTATGCAAGTGAATCGATGCGTGAACTTACCTTGGAATTGGTGAAGAAAATCGAAGCAGGTGAACCTGTTCTCCTTCTCATGGTTGCAAAATCAAAATGGTATCAAACCGATGAAGGGGCGATTTACACCTCACTTCGTCCTGAAGAAGCCTGTGAAATTGATGCGCAACAGTATGCTCTTTGGCTCACTCGAACATGCGAGGACACGCTACAGAGAATGAAGCATTTCACGGATTCCTTATCCGCTGAGCCAACTCGAGAAGGCATGGTTGCTGCTGAAATACCAGAACATATGATCGATGGACTTCTTGTTGCTCGTAACCATTACGGGGATATTGAGATTGAAAATTACACACTCAACATCATGCAGGCTTTGGATATTGCCGAAGGGCGAATGGAGGCTGCCAGTCAACCAGTTGCTGCACCCGCCCCAAGTACTGATGCAGATGGCGAGAGTGGAGATGCTGCTGCAGGCGGCGAAAATGAAGTAAAGGACACGATTGTATCGATTATCGAACAACTTGACCAAGGCGATGGTGTTGATTTCGAGACCGTTTTGACCAATACAGTTGCACGTGGATTTGACCGAACTCTTGCAGAAGAAAAACTCGATGAACTTTCAAACGAAGGGACACTTCATGAGCCAAGATTTGGTTGGTTTAGAATCGTAGCGTGATGATTTCTGCCCCCAACATTGAAGTCCTTACCACTGCGTGGGTAAATTAGAGGTTCACATATGGCTGGTATCGATTTTTTTATTCGCCCCGCATCAGGAACAACGAGTGCGGATTGGGTCCGTATTCCTAATTGTGACATGAAAGTCCGTCTCACTCGCCGCCTTACACGTACAATTATTCGTGGTGAAGAAGGCGATGATTTGCATGATGAAGGCTCTGAGTCGGCCGCTTACACCGTATCGGGGGAGATCACGCTTGATGATTACAAGCGAGTTCTAATCATGTTCCGGTCAGGGCAGCCTTACATCCACGACCCATTTGAAGAACGAGATGTCAAAGTTATCTTTGCTTCAATGGAATATGATGGTTCAAATCAAATGTTCAAATTTGAATTACTTGAAGATATTGTTTGAGGTGAAATTATGCGGAAATTGGATGAACAGAGAGAAGTTCTCTATGTCATTCGAACACTTGATGTTTTGATGTCCTCTGGTGTTGGACTTGAAGCTGCTATCCACACCATTGGTAGTGGTGGTTACGGAATCATTTCAGAAGATTTCTCAGGTATGATGAAACGCTTGCAAAAAGGAAGCAGCCGTGGTCTTGGACCTGAACTCAAGAGCATGATGGGTAAGGCAGATTCTGAAGGATACCGCCGTCTTCTCAACACAATGTATACCAACGTCACACAAAACACGGACATCATTGAAACGATTCGTAAGCAAGGCGTACGTATGGAGAATGAACGAACAGAATCAGTCAAAAAATACATCGAAGAACTCGGTTCAGTCCCTGAAACACTTCTTTCCATTGGTATGATCGGTCCGATCATCTTGGCAATCGCTGGGCTTGTCCCACAATTAATGAGTGGTGACTTGGGTGCTTTCATGCAACTGCCACCTGCTTCTACCATCAATCTCGTGGTTAACGCAGGACTCGCTTTGACCTTATTTGGAATGTTTATGATTGGCTTAAAAGCCCACACAAAGGACCCGGGGTTGTGATTTCATGATTTTCGGACTCATTGAAACATTTAACGAGAATATTTTCTTGTTGGTCTTGGTTGTCTTTGGAATTGCCAGTGCTGCTGGTGGGATTCCACCAATGCTAGAACGCAACAGGCGCCGTTCTATAGAAAATACATTACCGTCATTACTCGAATCACTCTCGGACTCTGTGGGTGCAGGTCGTGGTATTCAAGAAGCAATGATGGAACAATCCAGAACGCTTCCAGGTCTGCTTGGAAAACTGCTCAAAGAAACACTCGAAGAAAGTCACTCCTCAACATTCGATGCAGCTCTTGCGTCTTTTTCTGCAAAGACTCGTTCATCGCAAGTTCAACGAGTCATGGTCTTAATCGAAACTGCAATTGAGCAAGACTCTCCTCTTCAAGGAATACTTTCTGATTTAGCAATGGATTATGAACGCTTGAATGATTTGATGAATAAGCGTGAAGAGGAATTGTTGGGTAAAGGTATACTGATCGTTCTTTTCATCAGCATTGGTTTACCTATTCTTATTGCCTTCATTGTTGGATTATTTGCTCCAGCAAGTAAGGGTTTCCAAATCGAATCCTTCAATACAACGTTTTCACTTTTCTTTGGAGCAGCATCCGCAATTGCGATTGGTGTTTCAGGCCGAATGCTCGGCCGATTCAAGGATGCACTTTGGTGGATGCCAGGGTGGATTGCACTTTCTATGAGTCTCTATTTAGGGGCAGTTATAATGATTGGAGGATAAACATATGAGTGAATTAGTCTTAGCACAATACGGTCGAGTTACAATTTATACTGAAGCAAATCACCCTTCACCAATCTATCACATCGATGGTGAAGTTGAACCAAATCCATATGGCGACCTTGCAATTCTTTTGGAAGATGATGCTCTTGAAGAAGTGATGTACAATGGTGGAACACAATGTGTGAAAGTCGCACACCGTGACCATGGTATGTGCCGAACGAACATTTGGATTGATGATGATTCAGGAATCCAAATTGCCAAGAATATCGCTGCGTTTACCAATGTTCCACTTGGGGATGGCCCAGGTCTTGTTCCCATCTTTGATGGACGCCTGCCTGATGGTTCCCGTGTCAACGGTACGATTCCTCCAGTTACACCAGATGGCCCTACACTCACCATCCGTAAATTCCGTGAAGATCCATTGACCATGATTGATCTCGTGAAGTTCGGCACTGTTAATTCCCGTTTAGCTGCAATGATGTGGGTTTGGATAGAAGGCCTCGATAGCCGTCCTGCTAACTTTGTTATTGCAGGCGGAACAGGATCTGGTAAAACCACTACACTCAATTGCCTTGGAATGTTTATTCCATGGGATCGACGTTTGTTAACAGTCGAAGATACCGCTGAATTGCAAGTCTACCACGACCACTGGCTTCGTATGGAAACTCGCCGACAACGCCCAGATGGAACTGCTGAGGTTGATATGAATGACTGCCTCCAGTCAAGCCTCCGTATGCGACCTGACCGAATCATTGTTGGAGAAGTTCGTGGACCCGAAGCAGCAACTTTGCTTACAGCCATGAACACTGGCCACGACGGTTCATTCGGTTCGCTGCACGCAAACACGGCACAAGAAACAGTCACTCGTATGATCAATCCTCCAATGAATGTTCCACCTATTATGCTGGGTGGACTTGACCTCATTATTATTCAAGCACGACTCCATGTCAATGGTAAAACTGCTCGTAAAATCACTGAGGTTGCTGAAGTTGCAGGTATGGAAGGCGATAAACCACGTCTGAACATTATTTGGAAATACAATGCTGCTACCGACCAAATTGAAGAAACTGGTATTCCTTCCAAACTTCGAGAAATCATTTGCACAGCAGCTGGGATTTCTCCAGATGTGTTTGAAAAACACGTGTCACAACGCCAAAATATTATCCGAGATTTAGCACAGCGTGATATTCACGATATTCAAACTGTAACACAAGTCATCCAAAACTTCTACGCATCCCGTTGAAGTGAGTTAACCACGTAGTCGAGCGAGTAAATCATCAATAGCATCGATTTTACCTCGAGCAGAAGTAACTCGGTCCGAGGCATCACTGACTGATTCAGCAACGACCATTTCGATATCTGGCTGTTCATCAGTCTTCGGTTTGAATGCTTCTGCAAGTGCCTTTAGTTCTGTCACTATAGCATCGACTTGAGTATCAGATACCATAATTCCTGGTGCGATCCGAGGAATTTCGGAAGGAGATATAAATCCTAATTCAGCACCGATTATTCCAGCACACGCAAGAACACGTGGCCTTAGGTCTACTGTGTTCACCTCATAGCCTCTGGATTCGAGGAATCGAATCACTAAGGCTTGTTGTGCATCAGAGAAACTTCCTTCACTTGATTCAAGAACCGTTTCAACTAATTCCTCAAATGCAGAAATATTTCGCTCAAGGCGGTCGACAGTCATGCGTTCAACATCAGAAAGGTGAACTGCGCCATGTTGTAGTACACGCAGGATACGATTTCGTCGTGCAATCGATGGGTCTTGAAGTGCTTCAGCCTGATTAATTTCCACATGTAAGTCGAAAAGAGCATGAAGTCTTCCAGAGATACTTGGAATTCGCAAGTCGAGGCCCATGTCATGACCAATTTGTTCGAAAGACATTCGTGCTCGAACTAAATCTCCATCCGAATTTGCCAGGGTGTTGTTCAATTGGTCTCGCAGAACATCACGAGCGTTTTCGAAATTCCGTAGTGCTTCTCGTTCGCTCCAAGAGTTTGGCATTGCTAAGACAGCATCCTTTTCTGTTTGTGATCTGAATTCAAGTTCCATCAATGTATTACGGATGCCGTCACTTACAGCAGGAATTTCTACTGCAAAACCATGGCCAGAGAGGCTACGAATGAATGCTTCCAGGTCTTCGCCATCACTCGTACTGCTGACGGCTAAGTAATCTCTACCCGCTGCTTCAATTTCTGCACCTCGGGCTGTTAATTCAAGTAAAACTGCTTCTATCTCGAGACTGTGTTCCACAACCTCAACTACATGTGCACTTTGGACCATTGCCGGTGTATCACTCTCTTCCATTTGCATTTGTCCTGCTCGTAGCGCCTCATCAATAGAGGCGGCAAGAGGTGCTCGAGAGATTGGGATTCCTTCTTGAGCGAGTTCAGTACGCATTTCAGTCTCTTCTTCAAACGTCCATCCTTTAGGATGTTGAGATACAAATGTTTCAACCGTTTCGAGAATGACATCTTGCTCTTCGATTTGAGATTCTGCAGGAGATTCATTTTTCGAATCCTGGGATGGGGTAGGGATCTCGACGACAGAATCGCCACTTCGTGGACGGCGTAGGCTCTTCTTGACCTTCCCCCAACCTCCTTGCTGATAGGCGAGAACACCTGCAATACGAACAAGCAAAGCCTGCTTATTTCCAGAGAGGGGTAATTCGAGTGTCTTACACAACTCATGTAATTCATCACGAGTCATTGCATCAAGTGATTCAGGAACGAATTGTTTTGGGTCATGATTGAGATGGAGGTAGAGGCGTTGGCGACGTGCACGAACTGAGCCTGATTTCTTAATACCAAAGATTCCTAGGATTTCGCCGATTTCAGCGTTCATGAGATTCTTTATTCCAGTTGGAGAAAGGTCCCATTCATCCAAGATGAGTTGTTGAATCAGTCGTCCTCTGACGACTTCCACTGAACCGTTTTTTGGTAAGTTGTAGGTGACCGCGAGTTCTTTGAGTCCATCAAAACGCGCTTGATAGAGTTCGTTCAAGAGTTCGCCTTTTGCAGTCACAGTCTCACCTACCGTTGACTTTCGGTTCAAAGGGGTATATGTGTCTTCGCTGTGTAGAGATGACAAAAAGGGCAGTTCTTCGACCGTTCATACCTCTCCATCTCCATTGGATATGTCGATTTACTGGCAATGGTTTGAAGTCTATGAGTCACTGGTGAGGGATGATGGCAAGAACAGTGAAAGTTACGAAAGCCGCCCTCAAGGAAGCCGATACGCTTGTCGAATCCCTTCGTGAACTCGTATGGATTGATTTGAAAAACCAGTATGCTGGATTTGAAGAAATGCTTCAGTCACGAATTAGTGATGCTGAAGAAGCAATTCTAGAGGCTACCAAAGGAAAGTTAGCCATCATTGCAGGAATTGGAGTGATGCGAAAGGACCTCGAGCGTGCTCAACGTCGATTCTCACGTTCGAATGAAGCGAAAGAATTACGCGAATTCTTGGTCGATTTGTCTGGCCGAATCTTTCGTCTTCGAGAAGCCAACGACACTATTGTCGAATCACTCAAGTCGGTACTCAGCCCGAATTTAAATGCCATTGAAATTGTAGAAAAATTTGCATCAGACCTTCAACGCTCTGCAGGTACATGGGAACGCAATGGTCGTGAAATTGATGAATCGATACTTGAGTTATGTGACGATCATGAACCTGCTGAACTCGGTGACCTTGAACACTTCATCTCCAAACAAGGATACGATGCATTGGTGGAAATACCAACTCACTCTTCTTCCGATGAAGACGCTTGAACAGAATGGAGATCCATAAGTGGGGGTCGGGCAAGGCTGTATTCCTCTGGGAGCCCTGGGAATTTACGAACCATTTCTTCATGGTCAAGTTGCATAGTTTCGAGTAAATTCATGAATTCCTTGAGGACATTCACCATGCTCATATGGCTTTCCTCAAGTGTGGAAACACGTTCTGCACTCGCAGTAACAGTTCCAGCGTAGTTCAATGTTTCAACCTTAATCTCCAATCGAGGACTTGTTGACATGCCTTTCTTTGGAACTGAGCGTTCCCATTTTGCACTTCCAGTCAAATTTTTCCCACTCACTTTCCCTTGAGCATGATTCGAGTCAAGGAATGAATCATTGGTAAAGTCATCATTTGAACGCTGAGCTTCTTTGAGAATCGTCTTGAATTTTCGTTGTTCAACAAATATCCCAACAAGTGAATGTATTTCTTTCGGTAGTGAATCGAGCAAGGCTGCTTCAATTCTGTGAGCAAGGTATGCACTTGGATCAAACATAGGGAGAACCGTTGCACTTGGGAATCCAGTACGGCTGACAAGGAGTGTGAATCCATGCAAAGGTGGAGGGACGAAATGTGTTCGCTCAGGTTTTTCACGTTGCAGACCAAGGGTATGACGGCGTGATTTGAATCTCAATGCTGAATGTTCACCACGGGAGACAACGAAACCTTCCAATAACTTATCTTGACGGCATTCTTCAATCCAATGAATGCGATCTTCTTCATCCAAATTGAGATACGCATCGAGTTTTCCAATACGCTCGGCGAATTGTTCACTGGTCAGTATGATGAGGTCGCTACGGAGGCGGCGCATTTGACGTCGCAGCAGTTCGTTATCACACACAACGACAGCCTTCGAACACAAATATTCTGGTTTATCGTTTGAAACGAGAACCCATGTTGGTTCTCGGCGTGGTAAGATTCCGACAATTGATAATCCCTCAACATCGAGGTTTCGCCAGTCCAATGCACTCATTGCAACAAGATCGCCAGTGCCATTTTGGAGTGCGGTTATTGCTGATTCAATATGGGGTAGTTCCTGCAATTTGAAATCAAAAATCTTACGATTTTGTTCGATAGTCCGCTCTATTTGAAGACGCACACCATCACGGCGTGATGCAGTGGTTAGGACTTCTAGTCGAACCTTTTCTGACAACGCATCACCTCGGCGAGGATGAATCCTCACATTACAAGGCCGGAGACTACGGGTTAAGAAGGACACCCCTGTAGGAGGTTCGTGGCGAGTGTCGAGTTGGAAGCAAGTGACCGCCTTGAATCGATGAGGCTTTTGGTTGATGCTGAGCTTGAATCATTAATTGAAAATGAAATCAAAAACGGTTCAGGACAAGTTGCTGAACTCTGTGGCTCAGTACTCCTTGCAGGCGGTAAACGCCTTCGGCCTCTGTTGATTCTACTGGCACACGAAATTGCTGGAGGCACGGATATAGAGGAAATTATGCCGCTCGCTCTTGCCTCGGAAATGATTCATACTGCAACCCTTGTTCATGATGACATCAATGATGAAGCATCACACCGACGAGGAATAGAAACCATCCATTCTCGTGTCGGACTTCCGAAGGCTGTTATTGCCGGGGATTGGTTGTTTTCACAAGGTTTCGCCCTTGGAGGACGGTATGATGAGGTTATTGTTCGTATTCTGGCCCAGTATTGTGCAGAACTCGCAGTGGCCGAATTCGAACAACTCGACCATGTTCTCGACCTTACCACTTCTCCCGAGGACTATCTCAATATTGTCCGAGGTAAAACCGCAGGGCCATTTGCTGCTGGATGTCATGCTGCGGGCTTAGTTGCAGGACTCTCTGAACAACAAGCATCTTCGCTCAAGCGTTTCGGAATGGAACTTGGAATCGCTTTCCAACTGGTCGATGATTTACTTGACTTGCGAGGTGATGAGCGTATGGGGAAACCAAGAGGTGCAGACGTGATCGAAGGGAAAATGACGCTCCCTTTAATCCACGCATTGACACTTTCACACGGTAAAGAACGTCAGCGTTTAGCCCACATCATCGAGAACTTTACCGATGATTCTTTCGATGAATTAATGACACTGCTCAACCATTCAGACAGCTTACATTATGCCGAAATCTTAGTTCGTACACATTTAGAACGAGCAATCGCTGAACTTGACATATTTCCAGAAAGTGATGCGAAAGCATTGATGCTCCATGTCACTGATTATGTCATGCGTCGACATCTGTGAGGGATTCCATGGCCCGTAAAGAAATCGAACATCGTCAAGTGATTGTCATTGGTGCTGGACCTGCAGGTTCTGCATGTGCTCAACGACTTGCCGAAGACGGCATCGATGTTTTGATTATTGAACGACGAGAAATTATCGGGAATCCCGCTCAGTGTGGCGAATGTATCCCGAATTGGGGTGAAGTAGTTGGTACTTTTTCAGACCTTGATGACCATCGATGGCTGAAAGATTATTTTGAATTCCCAGAACGCTTGAAACTTCATGATCTCGATAATATGCGAGTTTTCCTTCCATCTGGAAAAGCCTATCATTTTGATTTAGATGCCTTCGCAGGTCATCGTTTACACTTTGATGGATTCCTTTGTGATAAGGCGATTCATGCTGGTGCTGAAGTTCGCACTGGTGAAGCAATGACTCGAATTCAACATCAAACGAAACTGGACCGTGACCTTTTGGTTACCAGCCATGGTCGTTATTCATTCGACTTCTTGATTGATGCAAGTGGCTCTCTTGCCCATGTAGCACGATTGCGTCACGGTACAGATGAGCGCTATAGACCTCAAGACCAAGTTCCAACTGTTTATGCTCAGGTTCAAGGGAAAGTACCTGAAACGTTTGATGTATTTTTGGGTTCAGTCGCTCCTTCTGGCTATGCTTGGATTATTCCAAAAGGCCCTGATACAGCCAATGTTGGTCTTGGGGTACGTGCAGGCTATTTGGAAGGTAATTTGAAAGACCATTTAACTGAATTCTGTGCTTCTTTAGGCTTTGAAATCCTTTCCTGGGGTGGCGGTTGGATTCCAATGGGTGGCCCTGTTAAAACGATGGTTGATGGCACGACTTTGGCAGTTGGTGATGCGGCTGGCCTAGTTATGCCAAGTAACGGTGGCGGCATTTCACAAGCCATCATTTCTGGATGCTTTGCAGCAGAAACTATTCTTGATCACCTTCGTGATGGAACACCTTTGACCATGTATGAAACTCGAGTTCGCTCGTCGATGGGGAGAGCATTGAAGAATTCTCTTCGTTCCAAGAACATGGGTTATGCGTTCTTTAAAGGAGACTTTGTTACTGAATCATTATTGAGAGTTCTTGGCCCAATTGGTGGAATCAAAAGGGCCATGGAGTGCGATAAGCCGATGTGGCTTTTCTGAACCTATACGGAAGAGGTCTTCTCACCTTCATTTGAAACGGTTGTTTCAAGTCCTATCGATAGTTCAGTGGTTTCATGCGCAACGTGCGGAGGTCGTCTGACAATGAGGCAGTCAGCCCCGTTATCGCCACCGTATTGCTGCTTGCGATTACCGTTATGCTTTCCAGCATGGTCTTTGTGTTGATGCAAGGAGCACTTACAACTGCAGACAAACCACCAGCACAGGCGACCGTTAGCGTTCGTGGATTATCAAACGGTTTTCACGTGATTCGGATGACGACTCTCGACCAAACAATTGACCCGGCTAAGATTCAATATGACCTCTCTCCAGAAAATTTTGAAGATGGCAACCCAATACGTGGTAAAGTCAGTGACCCAGGAGTCTACGGGCTTATTGGTGCCAATGTTTCGTTCCATGATCGTGATGCTGGATATTCAGTGAGTCAAGGTGATTATTTTGTCATTGATTCCACAACCGTCGGTTCAGATTCTGGCACTTGGCGATTCAAACTTGTTGATTTATCGACCAACTCAGTCATGGTCGATGTGATTTTACCACCGATAGAAGCGTAGTTATCCACCGATGAAAGACATTTCTACGGGCTGCCTTTTTTCTTTGAGTTGGGTTCTTAATTCAGAATAACGGTCTTCACGATGCGTCCAAATATCACGAATGATTGTGGCAGTCTCTTCTTTATCTGCACCAAAACGAAGGATGCCACGTAAGTCAAATCCCTTTTCGGAAAATAAGCATGTATAGATGGATCCATGGGCAGAAAGCCGAGCACGTGAGCAATTTCCGCAGAATGGTTTGGTAACAGATTCAATAAAACCAACCGTTGAACCATTGGCAAAACGCCATAATCGAGCTACATCAGATGGATGTGCTGAGGTTTTTGGTTCGAGTGGTCCGAAGTGGTCGCGTAGAATTGTTCTCATTTCATCTCCACTCATTACAGAATCTAAGTTCCAATTATTAGTGGTTCCAACATCCATGAATTCAATGAATCGGACAGTTATATTGCGTTCGATACAGGCTTGAGTCAATGGTACAATTTGGGAATCATTCACGCCTTTCTTAATGACGCAATTGACTTTGACGGGGAGTCCAATTTGTTGTGCAGTTTCAATCCCTCGGAAAATTTCTTCGGGCGTATTTGTGCTGTCAGTGATGGATTGAAATAAATCTGTATTTACTGCATCAAGACTCACCGTGACCCGGTTAAGTCCACTCTTGAACAGTGCTTCAGCATGGCGTTCGAGAAGTACAGCATTGGTCGTGAGTGCAATGTCAAGTTCAGAATCCAGGTCTCGTAGCATGGCGATGAATACTGGTAAATCTCTTCGAATAAGCGGCTCTCCACCAGTGATTCTTACTTTTGTAAGTCCTAAAGGGAGTAACGAAGCAACTACACTTGCCATCTCTTCATAACTCAAGATTTCCTCTTTTGCCAAAAAGACATGCTCTGGGCCAAAACTTTCCCTCGGCATACAATATGTGCAACGGAAATTACATCGGTCTGTAATAGAGATTCGAAGGTCCCTCAATGGGCGACCGAGTGAATCCTGTAACAGCATCGTGCAGGCTATGCGGCTTGGGCTTTTTATTCTGTGTTGCAAGGGTTGATGGGTGCTCGGAGTCTGGAAGGACCATGGCGAGAGGCTGGGTGAAGCGCTGGACCTCATCTGGCAAAGATCACCGCCGTAATGACCTCCGTATTCTCCGAATCACGCCGAGGTCTGAAACAAGCCGAGTTCAATGGCAATTACCTCCTTCAAAGAGTCACTTAATTCGGGCACTTGCTTTGTTTTCTCAAACACAACAACAAGTCACCTTAGAGAACGTTGCCTCTGCTGGGGATGATGTGCGCGCAATGCGTTGCAGTTTGGCACAAATGGGTGTTCATTTTGCAGATTATGACCGGTCAGGCCAACTCCTTCACCAAACAAACCCAATGGACCTTGGGCCACATCCAGATTCAGTTCAGTGGGTGCTTAGCGGCGTAGGTCCACTCGGTTTCAAACGTCCAGCCAGTGTTCTCAATGCTGCCAATTCAGGGACTGCTCTCCGGTTCTTGGCAGGCATTGCAGCACGCATGGAAGGGCCAATCATGTTGGATGGGGACCTTTCATTACGGCAAAGAGACTCTGAAGCGCTATGGGATTCACTCAAACAGGCCGGAGTAGAAGTTTCGATTGGTCAAGGAAAAGAACGGTTACCCGTAATCCTGAGCGGCCCTTGGAAAGAAGAGCAACTTAAACTCGGCATCGATCTTGACATCAGTCGTTCAAGTCAACCACTTTCGTCATGGATGTTGGCATCAGCATCACTTCCAATGAAGGTCGAACTCAAACTTCACGGCAAAGGCGTTTCAAATCGACATTCGAAATTAACTGCGGAAATGATTCAACTGACCGGTGGAAAAGTTGAATTAAATGGCTCTCAGTGTATGCTTTCACCTTGGATGCCATCACTTCAAGAAACCTATGCTGTGCCGGGTGATGCTTCAATGACTTCGTTTGCTTTCTTAGCCACACATTGCCTTGATGCCGAAATTGAATTGCATGGGTGGCCTGGAGCTGAACAAGCAATTGGCCATGAAATCCTCTCCGAATCTGCTATAGAATGTGGCATAAAGTGGGACGGCGATATTCTTTCATGTGTGGGGTCAAAGGTCCCAGTTACGCTTGATGTTACGGATTCAAACGACATCTTACCCCCTCTTGCTGCATTGCTTTCACTTGGATGTGGAGGGAGAATTACTGGTGCAGCCCATGCTGTTCACAAAGAGAGTAACCGCTTATCTCGAACTGTTGAGGTTCTCAGTTACTTTGGAATTCAAGCGACTTTACTCGCTGATGGGATTGAGGTTAAAGGTAACCAAAGACCAATCATGCCGCAACAACCTGTACCGACCTTCGACGATCATCGCTTATTCATGACAGCAGTACTCCTTGCCTCAAAAACGGGCGGGGAAGTGATTGGTCAAACTCTTCATCATGTTGCCGATGAAGCCTTTGTACAGCGCTTACAAGATGCTGGTGTTGGAATTGAAGCGACCACAACACCATCGCTTGAAGATTAACCATGACGGCCGAAATGGTGGTCCAGAGAATTCAACGGAAGCCGTAACGCGGTTGGGCGTCCATGAACGCAAGCCCATGGATTTGTGATTCGTCGCATATCATCGACTAATCTTCGCATTTCTGGTAATGTCAACTTTTCATTTGCTTTGACTGCACCTCGGCATGCATTGAGGAATGCAAGGTGATCTTTACGTCGGTCAACTGTTTCAAGTGGTGCGCCATCTTCTGCAGTATCTTGCAGTAAGTCGAGTAGGAATGGAACCAGTTCTTCACCTTCGAGTAGATGAGGTGCAGCGTCAATCACCCATCCATTGTCATTTTCACGTAATGAAAATCCAACTTCACTCAATGTCTCGACTGCTGCTGACATTCGTACAGATTGTCGGGCATCAAGGTTTAATTGAATCGGTTCGAGTTTCGCTTGACTCTCCCACAGAGAGTCATCGTTTCGCAAACGTTCGTACCGTATACGTTCGTGGAGTGCATGTTGGTCGATTAACAACAATTCACCTTCAGCTTGTACTAAGATGTACGAGTCTGCAAATTGGGCGAGAGGTTCCATTTCCGGTAACTCATTGATGATGCCTTCAAGGGGTTGTTCTTCATTCGGAGAAGTTCTATGTCCGCAACCTGCATGACGGTGAAGTGTCCGTTCTGCAGGTGATAATGCTGGAGCCATTGGCTTCTCATCTAATCCAGGTAATGTTTCTTGGGCTTCAGGAGCCGTTGATTGAGGTCGCATCTTTTCGGTGGAATCCGGTTCAGATGCTTCTACTCCATGAAGGTTCAATTGTGCACCTGCAGCAATGGCCCATGCAGGAGGGGCTTCGGTTTTTGTTTCTCGAGGGAGTACGAGGGTTGGGGCTCCCGCAGCAGCATCCAATGGGTCGACCGTAGGCGCTTTCACAGTCGAAAGATGTTCTTGAATTGGAGTTACTTTCTGTATGCCGAGACCTTGTAGCCCAGGAATACCTCCCGCAGCATCAGGTTGGGTCGGGACAGATTCGAGGGTGTGGGCAATGGCGCGTTCAAGACGTTCCAAAACACGCCAGGAATGGCGAAGACGAACTTCACGTTTGGTTGGATGAACGTTAACATCGACTTCTTCTGGTGGCAATGTAAGCGAAAGAACAGCAATAGGGTGCCTTCCTTGCATCAAACGGGTGCGGTAACCTCGACGTATGGCTTGAAGAAATGGCCCTGCAGCAACAGGTCTCTCGTTGATGAGAATATGTATGTCGTCGCCTTTTCCACGAGTAATATCAGGGGTACTGATCCATCCACTCCACTGTTCTTGGCCAGGCGCTTCAGCGTCATTTTCAGGAGGTGTGATCTCAAGCATTGATTCGACTTGACCACCGAGTAGGTCGAATAGCCGGTCCATCATGGATTCTGCTGGAGGGATATCAAGCATAACTCGCTCATCGATGACCAATCGGAATCCAGTCAACTGGTGGGCCATGGCATGTGCAACAACCACATCAACAACCCGAGCGTTTTCAGTAGCAGGTCGCCGTTGGAAGGCGAGACGAGCGGGAGTATTCCGGAATAAGTGTTCAACATCAACACGGGTGCCAGTTTGCATGCCGAATGGCTCTACGAGTCCCTTTTCTCCATTCTTCATTGCAATTGATTTTCCTTCTTTTCCGGCAGGACGACTTGAAATTGAAAGGTGCGAAACCATGCCGATACTTGCTAAAGCCTCACCTCGGAACCCGAGGGTATGGATAGAATTCAAATCCTCTGCTTTTTGCAACTTTGAAGTTGCGTGTCTGTCCAATGCTAAACGGAGGTCTTGTTCATCGATTCCACTCCCGTCATCTTCAACTCGAATCAAGTCAAAACCGCCACGCTCAACAGTAATCACAAGGCGTGTTGCTCCAGCATCAAGGCTGTTTTCAAGTAATTCCTTGACCACTTGCGCAGGTCGTTCAACGACTTCACCAGCCGCGATATGGCCAATGGTTGTTTCATCGAGTTGTAGAATCCGGTTCGGTTCAGACATTAGGAGCACCTCCGAGAATTTTCTTTAGTCTATAGAGGGCATCATGTGCTTGACGAGGGGAAAGTTCATCGGCATCGATATTCGAAAGGTAATCAAGTGTTTCTTTCTCTTCTGAACTGATGCTTGGAACAGGTTGTGCCGTGCCATTATTTTGTGTCATTGCAGCAGCGGCAAAATATCCCATTAAACTGGATTGACCTTCTGCGCGAGCAGAAGGAGTTCCCGATTCACCAGCCTTAGCACCATGAGCTTGTTGTTCAAGGAAAGCAAGCAGATCACTTGCTCGTTCGACAACAGGGCGTGGTAAGCCTGCTAAAGCAGCGACTTGCACACCGTATGAGTCATCACATGGGCCATCAGCAACCGTGTGAAGGAATCGAAGTTCACCGTCAGCCTGAGCAACTTGAACATGGACATTGACCAATCCGTCAACTTCGCCTTCAAGGCCAATCAATTGATGGTAATGCGTTGCAAATAAAGTCCGTGCTCCAATTCTTTTACAGATGTCTTCCGTTACAGACCAAGCGATTGACAAACCGTCAAATGTTGAAGTTCCACGTCCAATTTCATCGAGTAAAACGAGGGATTGCGGGGTTGCTCTGCGGAGGATGTGGGCAACTTCAATCATTTCCATCATAAATGTAGAACGCCCACGACGGAGGTCATCACTTGCTCCAACACGTGTGAATATTCGGTCGACAAGTCCGATTCTTGCTTTTTTAGCAGGAACAAAACTACCGGTTTGAGCAAGAATGGTGAGCAGTGCAGTCGTCCGAAGGTAGGTCGATTTACCACCCATGTTGGGTCCGGTGATCAACAAGAAGTTTCGTTTCTTTTGCAATTGTATATCATTTGGTACAAACCCAGATTGCATTTCCAAGGTCGGATGTCGTGCACCTTCAGCCTTCAGGTGATGGCCGTCGGTTAATTCAGGTCGGGTCCATGAACGGGAACGTGCGATAGAAGCGAAACATTGCAAGACGTCGATTGCCGCCACTCGCCCAGCGATATTTGCCAGTTCTTGTGCATGTATTCGACACCGTTCACGCAGTGATGTGAATTCTCGATATTCCAGTTCCTTTACTTTGGTATCTGCAGTGAGTAGCAGGTCATCTCTTTGCGCAAGTTCCTCGGTGACGTAACGTGAACCATTCGTCATTTGTTGCTTTCTTCGCCATTCTTCAGGAACTCTTGCTTCATTTAGTTTGGTGACTTCAATAAACCATCCAATCTGTCGGTTCATTCGCACTTTGAGAGAAGGTATTTCTAATTCAATTCGTAATTTAGATTCTAAATCGCTGAACCATGAATGTCCCGATGCTGATGTTTCATGGAGTTCGTCAATCGCTGAATGGAGTCCAGGTCGGATGAGTTTCCCATCACGAATACTGAGGGGTGGTTCATCGACTAAAGTACGCCGAATATCTTCTGCAAGTTCATTTAAGGCATCCAATTGATGTGAAAGGTGACCTAAGAGGGGATTTTCTGTTTCATTACAAAGATTGATGATGGCTGGCATTCGTTCGAGAGCATCACATACGGCAATTAAGTCACGACCATTTGAACGGTTATAGGCCAGTTGTGTGGCTAAACGTTCCATGTCTCGTAGTCCACGGAGTGCTTCTCGTAATCCTTCAAGACGGCGAGCTGAACGAGAGAGTGACCCTACTGCTTCGTGACGAGCACCGATTGCTTCAAGATTGCAAAGTGGTCTTAAAATCCAAGTTTTGAGCAATCTTCTTCCCATTGAACTGCGACATGCATTCATTGTAGAAAGCAGACTTCCCTCAAACTCTCCTGCAAGTGTCGAAGTTAATTCCAAGTTTCTCAAAGTGGTTTGGTCAAGCACAAGATGTCCAGATTCATCGATGACTTCGATATCGCGAAGTGGAACTTCGTCTGCAATATGCATGGTTGCAAGATAGTCGGCAGCTAAACCAGCAGCTGCTAAAGCAAGAGGGGAGTCATCTAAATCTAAATGTCCGAGGTCTGCGACTTTGAGTACTTTTTCAAGTCTCTTTCTTCGTTTGTTTTCACTTGCTCTATGCTGACTGATTAGGACGTTATCGAGGTGGGAGAAAAGGGCACACAACGCAGTATCTTCTGCATCTTGAGGTGAAACTACGATTTCAGTTGGTCGCCAACGCATGATTTCATCCAATGCTCGAGCAAATCGATCTTCACCATTCAAGTTTGATGCCCATGCTTGTCCAGTTGAAGCGTCAACGATTCCAATTCCGAGGGCAGATTTTCCAAGGGCAACTGACACCAGAAGGGAACGTTCATCGGTTCCAAGTAAGGATTCTTCATACAGACTTCCTGGTGTGTAGACTCGAGTAACGATACGTTCGAGTAATTTTGCTCCTTCTCTCAGTTCTTGTTCTTGCTCAGCAACTGTAACTTTGTGTCCTGCTTTTAGCATAACGCGAATATTATCTTCAAGCCCATGCCATGGGAAACCGGCCATTTGAATGGGTTTATCCGCTTTTTTATCACGTGAAGTTAATGCCAAACCGAGGACTTCAGAACCAAGAACGGCATCTTCATGAAACAACTCGTAGAAATCGCCCATTCGGAAAAAAAGAATCGTATCGGGGTGTTCCTTTTTGATGTCCATGAATTGGTCCATCATCCCCCTTTTTGTCATACTCAATACGCTCCTTGCTCTCGCTGGAGTTTACTGTCGTTGCCGAGAGCACATGAAGGTTATCGCGCCGGTTGGAAAGAACCGTTGTTTTCAAGCGTTTATTGAGATTTATTTATTCTGCCACATTCTCTTGAATGCAGTCCAGATCATTACGCCCATGACGATACTCGCGACTGTGAAAAACATAAAATTCAAGAAACCTCTCCCGCTCTCTATAGAGCCGATTGCAAGGGAGTCGACAGTATAGGTTGCCGGTTCCCCATTTGCATTGAGGCCATGTGCATATACGACTCCATCGGAGACATCAGAAGTTTCAACAGTCAAAGGCAGGGGTTGTGCTAGAGGCATTTTCTCAGCAACGCCGTCAACCATACGGACGATTGAGGTGCTTCCTTGACTTCCAAACATCCAAACAACTCCGTTGTCATCAAGTGTTGCTGAAACACTGGAAAAGTCCACAGTGGTCGTTGTTCTATCTTTAGAGATGTGAACCGCTGAATCTGTCCCTGCAGCAAGTAAAGATCCGTTGTCGAGACGTATCAATGAATGGATTTCTCCTTTATCCAGTTCCTCAATTGAGGTAAGCATTGGCGAGGTTGGTCCTTCTGACCAAGAAATGAATCCAATAACGGGATGCTTTGTTGGTAAAGCTGGACTTTCATCATCGATACTAAAGGAATTGGTCATTGAACCAATGGCAATCCAGGTTCCATCATCGAGAGATTCAACCATGTTCCAGCCGATATTGCCAGAATTCACCATTGCTGCAGTCAATGTTGCGCTTCCAAAAGCCTCTTGAGTTGATGAAAGGGGTGCGTTAATCGATCCAAAACCACGAAGGCCGGTTGTGTTGCCCTCATCGGTGACCATTAACCAGCGATATGAATCGCCACTTCGTTGTTCAGCAACATCGAGCACATCAAACGTCTCTTGGTTGCTTGTAAGCGGGATGATGGTGCGCTGTGAACTTTCATCATTGACATGAAGTACTTCAAGCGTATTCTTTGAAGGGGAGACGACAACACTACCATCGTGGAGTTCGGTCATGAATGCCATCCCGAGCACATCGTCATAGTCTGCCCCGATGTCGTTGATTATTCCAGCATCGTCGTAATGGAATATCATTCCACCATCTTCGCCTAAGATCAAGGCGGTGTAGGTATCCGAATCTCCATACACTATATCCAGTACTCGACCATCAATTGCATCCAGGCCGTTGTTCGAATAGTTGACTCCTGGGAGTGTGGAGGTGCCTTGTATGAGGAGTGCACCTAGGATAATAAACACGAAAAAGCCGGTAATAGCAACCCACTGGTGTTCCGATTCTTCTTCAAGAAGACTACGCCAACCCTTCGCCATACTTGCAGGATGTTAAACGAGCACATGAAACCTTTTATTGAACAAAGAGCCGAGTTTCATTTATCGAATGCCTGTTTCTCCCGACGAGGCTTGAAGCGGAGAGATGATAAAGGGAATATTAGTCGCAGGAGTGCTTGGAGAGAGTATCATGGCACGTAAACCAGCATCTATGTATCGCCGCCTTAAGGGTCCTGCCTTCACTCGACGTAAGTACATCGGAGGTGTCCCGAACAACAGAATCACGTCTTTCCACGCTGGAAACCGTGTTGCTGCTGAGACAGGACAGTTCAAAGTCATTATAGAACTTCGTGCTGATAACAACTGTCAAATCCGTCATACGGCACTTGAAGCAGCCCGTGTTATTTCAAACTCTACAATCCGTAAGATTGCAGGAACTCAAGGCTACGCTCTTCGCGTCCACACCTTCCCTCACCACATTCTTCGTGAAAACAAGCAAGCAACTGGTGCAGGTGCTGACCGTGTTTCTCAAGGAATGCGTTGCGCTTTCGGAAAGAACGTTGGTACAGCTGCCCGTGTTAAGCGAGGACAACGTGTCATCTCTTTGCAAGTTAACCCTGAACACTACCTCGTTGCTCGAGATGCACTGCGTAAGGCAACTATGAAGTTCCCAACGCCATGCACAGTCCGCTTGATTCAAGGGCACGAGCACCTCAAGGGTCTCATTTGAAATCCATTGGGTTCAGCCCAATGTCGGACAAACCTCTGTTTGTTGAGGCTTTTTGGGCGTGAGTTCCTTAAGTCCGAACAAAAAGCAATCGTTAAAGCAAACAGGAGGTGAATGAATGAGAGTCGCAGTTCTGAAAGAAGATCATTGTCAACCAAAGAAATGTAACGACGAATGTCAAGCATTCTGCCCACCTGTTCGGAATGGACAAGAATGCATCATTATGGATGATAAAACCGGTAAACCTCACATCTCAGAAAGCCTGTGTATTGGTTGCGGTATTTGCATTAACAAATGTCCACATGATGCTTTGATTATCGAACAACTACCAAGTGAACTCGAAACCGATATGATTCATCGCTATTCGATGAACGGTTTCCGGCTGTTCCGCTTGCCGACTCCTTCAAAGGAAAGTGTCGTTGGAATCCTTGGACCGAACGGTATGGGGAAATCGACTGCAATTAATGCGCTTTCAGGTCGAATGATCCCGAACCTTGGTGACTGGCTGAACAAAGATGCTGACTGGGAAGACATCATTGAATCTCTTCCACGCGGCGAATTAAGAGACTTCTTCATTTCAGTCGAGAAAGGCGATATCAAAGTGGCTTTGAAACCCCAAAACGTAGATCGTTTGCCGCATAAAATCAAAGGTACCGTTCGTGATTTACTTTCACGCGTCGACGAAAGAGGTATGTTTGAAGAGATGACCAAAGAACTTGCAATCGACCATCTACTCGACCGAACTGTCCAGCAACTTTCTGGTGGTGAATTACAACGTATGGCTATTTGTGCTACACTTTTACGTGATGTTGATGTTTATTTCTTTGACGAACCCTCATCTTATCTGGATATTCACGAACGTATGCGGATTGTGAGAATTATACAAAAACTCGCAGAGACAAAGCGAGTAATTGTAATTGAACACGACCTTGCAGTTCTCGACGTACTTGCGGATTTGGTCCATATCGTCTACGGCAAGAAGGGTGCTTTTGGAATTTTCACTCCTGCCCGAACAACTCGTCAAGCCATTAACACCTATCTCGATGGATTCTTACCAGAACAAAATGTCCGTATTCGTGACAAACCAATCAAGTTCCTTAACCACAGTGACCGAGTATCCGAACTTGGTGCTGAAGTCGTATCTTGGGGTGGACTTTCCAAGAAACTTGGTGAGTTCCAACTTACCACTGGTGAAGGTGCAGTGCATCGTTCCGAAGTCGTAGGTGTCGTAGGTCCAAACGGCACAGGAAAATCAACCATGATTAAAATCTTAGCAGGAGAACACGGCTATGATGATGGATGGGTCACTGAAAACGCAACGGTTTCATACAAACCTCAGCATATTGATGTTGACATGGATTGCAGTGTCCAATTATGGCTTGATAGCGAGATTGGTCCAAAGTGGCGAGTAGGTGAATACAATGTCAACGTGATTCGTGCTTTAGGCGTAGATGAACTCCTTCCAAAGCGAGTCAAGAAACTCTCTGGTGGAGAACGTCAGGCAGTTGCAATCGCCATTTGCCTTGGAAGAGATGCCGATCTTTACCTGCTGGATGAACCATCCGCACACCTCGATGCAAACGCTCGAATGGAAGCTGCAAAGGCAATTCGAAGAACGATGGAAGCCAATGAAAAATCTGCATTCGTCATCGACCACGATGTCTACTTCATTGATATCGTAAGCGATTCACTTCTCGTCTTTGAAGGCGAAGGTGGAATCCATGGTAAAGCAGAAGGCCCATTCAAACTTCGCGAGGGAATGAATCGTTTCCTTGAAGGGGTCAATATCACCTTCCGTCGAGACCATGATTCGAAGCGCCCAAGAATCAATAAACTGGAAAGTCGAAAAGACAGAGAACAGCGAAGTGTTGGGGATTTCTATTCGTTTAACCATTGAGGAGATTATGATACAATGCCTGTAGGAATTCCTCCACTTGGTGGCCCATTGGGACGTTCTCGCTCACGAATCTCTGCAAGTGGTTTGACGACTTTCCTTCGCTGCAAACGGCAGTGGTTTCTTGGTTCAAAAGTCGGAATCTCCGGCCCACTTCGACCATCTCAGGTGATTGGGATTGTCCTTGAAGATGCATTTTGTGGAGTCATGATGCAACGTCCTACAATGCAAATTAAAACACTATCGGAATTGAAAGATTGGATGCACACTTTGCTTCCAAAGGCTGCACAAGAAGCCCTCGATGCAGGTCGTATTCTTTGGGATGAAGGGATTTGGTATGAACCAGGAACTTCGTGGGAGGATGTGGAAATTGATTCTTTTATTGCCCGACTTGAAAACGGTCTGGTGCTCCTCTTTGAAGAAATTGAATCCTGCTACCAAGAAAACGGTGGGCCATATTTAGAACTCTACAGGGCAGGAGAATCACCATTCGAGGTCCCGTCACCTGCTTGGGGAGATGAACCCTCTTTCCCTGTTCCAGATAAGGTTCGAAATTATGAGTTGCGTTCCTGGGCCGTTGAAGGACAAGCCATGCAATGGCAATCTCCCGGTTCTGCAGTTACTTGGAATGAAGCACTCGAAATTGCTCGTCCATGGACCAAAGACCCTCGCGTCCACCAACCTCAACGTTTGTTTCATCCAGAACGTTGGGCAGCAGGTGAACTTGATCTTGTCCTTCGATGGGATGGGCGAATACGCCTGGTCGATATCAAATCTGGCGATCCAAGTTCTAAATTTGCAGAATCGCTTCAACACCAACTTCGTTTCTATGGCTGGCTTTGGCATGAAACCCACGATGGACAATGCATCGACGGTTTGGAAGGCTGGTACCTCAATGGACCTCATCGTATTGTCTATGAAGTCCCACAAGCTGCTGAGTACACTGAAATGACCTCTGAATTTTCACGCATCAACACTGAAATGCAAAACATGGGTTCAGGGCCGGCAAGCATGCCAGTTCTTCCAAGTGAGGCCTGTGATGGTAGCGCGGCGGGTTGTCATTGGTGCAGTCTTGCCCGAGATGAAGAGGGAACTTGGTCTGGCGATGAATTACTCTCAGAAATCACTCCATTGCGAGAAATCCCCCTTACAGTCCCGAGTGAACCTTTGTCGGAAATACCAGTTCGAGTTAGTGTTCAAGGAAAGTTTACAGGTGCATGGGGTCCATTGCCCAACCATTTCGGAGAACCCGTTTTGGGTGCAATGCTTGTTGCCGGAGGTGCACAAATTACAGTTGAAGAGAGCGAACCAGGCACATATCCTCTTCTTCACGACCAACCGACTGGAGAACTCGTGATTTTAGACGCATTACCCGGAGTCTGGCGTGGTGCGCCTCGGTTATATGTCGATTCGCGAACTAGAATAATGCCAGTTGCGCAAGCAGCCAAAGAATTTGAACAGACACCACTTTCTCTTTCAGAACGAACAACTCGCATCGGTTTACTTCGCACACGGGCGAACGTCGAAGGCGTTGTTCTCAGTGTTCGCAAGCGTTCTGGGATTCGATTGGATGCCAAACCATGGACTATGCTCAACGTCCACCTTTGGGATGGGCATTCAATTGTTGAAGTTGCTTCCTTCGGTTCGAGTATAACCGGTCAAATGGAAGCACTACGGCCAGGTCAAACACTCAAATTATTGGCTGCCGAAATGGGCTGGAGAGCAGGATTGCCTCAACTTCGAATCGACTCGAGAAAAACGCGTCTGCAAGTAAAGGATTGAATTCCAGAGAGTAGGGTTCAAGAACATTCGACAAAACACTCACAGGTATGCCGGTAAGTCTTGTCACATCCTCTGAAGATTCTGTTGGCCCATATAACCGACTTTCAGCAAGCCAAGTGAACGCTTATCGCGCGTGTCCACGGCTATGGTTTTACGAGAAAGTTCGGCGTTTCAAGATGCCGCAAATACCGGTATTATTTGTTGGTAGAGCCGTTGAAGAAGCGATTTGCCGTATGTTGATGGAATCTCCAGCGCTTTTGGTTTCGAAGGCATCATCGGACACTCTTTCAGCCATCCCACTGGATGAGGATGGAGTTCCAAGCCGTTCAAGCCTCGACCCTTGGCCAGCAGAACGTCTGTTGGCTTTACCTGAGAACATGCAGCCACAGAGCCTCGACAGTCTTCGACAATGGGCAATTGGGCGGTTGAAGGTCCATCTCCACCTCGCACTCAATTCAATGAAAGAAGAATGGAAAAAAGATGAACGGAGAGCTGGCGATTGGAAATCAGTAAATCCTGATTATTGTCTCAAAATGTGCATCAATGGCCTTGAATTTCATTTGAATGAAGTTCAGCGTTGCCTTGACCAAAACGGTGGGCCAGGTCTGAAAGAATGGCGTAGAGGACACCGACCTGAATGGCCAGCACCTGATGCTCGCCGATACACACTTTCCAATAATCATCCTCTTTCACAAGACGGTGAGGTCAGTTTGATTGAAGCTTGGGAAATAACCCGCCCTTGGTTTGTTGATCCAAATGCAGGAAAGTTTGCAATGAATGCAATACATCCCGAACATTGGTTTCAAGGTGAATATGATTTAATTTACCGATGGGATGGTCGAATCAATATTGTTGACTTGAAAGCCAGCGTAGGTCGCGGTGACCGTTCCGGTAATTACGTTGAACAATTACGCATGTATGCGATGTTGTGGTGGATTACTCACGAAAAGAAGGAACAGGTCGATGTGCTTGAAATATGGTACCTCGGTGCAAATTCAATTAAGACGATTGCATGTCCTACCGTTTCAGAAATGACTGAAATGGAATCCGAACTTGAATCAATGTGGCATCAAATTAGAGAAACAACACCGGTGCTTGAGGACTGTCCACCGAACCCATCTCCAGTGCGTGGTTTTAAGAATGGTGGAATCGCTATAGAAGCACCCGATGAAGTCCGTTGTGACCGTTGTGATTGGGCCTCTGTATGTCCGGGTGGACAAGGTGACGATGACCTTCCATCCGGCGGTTTAGTTCGATTGCCAGGCACCCCTACTGATATTGAGATCACACCACTTGGTGACCTTGATCCTCGCATGACCTTTGTTGGCGAAGTGTTCAGTGTTATGGGAGTCAAAGAAGGACATCGCCCTCGAATTACGATTTCTCAGGGTGATCATTTCGCCAAGGTGATTCTCTTGGTTGATCAACACCAAGATGGTGAACCATCGTGGCCTCAAAACATTGCAAAAGGTGACCGAGTGAAACTCGACCAAGTGATTCCAACTGCCAATTGGAAGGGCGAGATTGAACTCAAAGTCGATCCACATGCATGTGTAGTACATGCTTCAGAAGATGAAGTCGGCTCGGACTTGCTGGAATTCCGTGCACGTTGGAACGTTGCTGGACGCCTTATTTACCGCTTTGAAAAACGTGGTGTTGGACGTAATGGGAAGGAATGGCATCGAAAGGGGGCCATGATTTTGGATGCAACTGGTGCTATGAAAGTTGAAGGTTGGGCTAATGATTGGGGTACTCAGTATGATTTGGCGCAAATCGGCGATACAATTGTTGTCGCTAATCTCGGATTAGACGCTTGGGCTGTAGAAGTTCGTGGCAATATTTCACAGAATACCAAGTTCCAGATCATCGAACGTGTACAACGAGATTAACCGCCGGATGAAATGGTGATGACCAACAGTTGTACCGATTGGGACAATACAGTGGCGTGCGGCAAGATTGTCCCATCGTAACTGACAATGACTGTTGAGGGGTGGATTCCAGCCTCAAGTAGCGCCTGTCGGACAGTTTGTTCACCATCGAGTTCTACTTTGACATCATAGTCACGCCCCTTGAGGTGTATCTCCATACAACTACGAGTCAACGCCATGCTTATGACGGTGGCGCTAAACCCGACATCTGCGGCCGAGATCGCATAGCCCGGTATTGCGGTGGATTCGAAATCCACTGTCCCTTGGACGCGGGAGTTCAAATCTCTCTCTCGGCGCCTTTTCGTTATCCAAGGAACTTTTTAGGTAATACTTCTACGTAAGTCTGAGTGAGCCACATGGAACCAGCGCCAGGCTCATCTCCAAACATCAAAGACAGCGTTGTTTCAGGAGATATTCACACGGGGACGGTTGTTCATAATCACTATCACGCAGCTCCACAAGCTCCAGTTCAGCAGGTGGTGGCACAGCAGCCGGTTTACCAACAACCGGTTCAAGTTGTTCAGCAACAACCTTATCCAAATTACTACCAGCAACATGGCGGTCAAACCATCTATTACGGTGCACAAAAAGACACCTTAGTGGCTTACTTGTTGTGGCTTTTCCTTGGCTTTTTCGGAGCCCACCGGTTTTATTTGAACGATATAGTCATTGGAGTGGTCTATCTTTTTACCTTTGGTTTATTTGGATTTGGTTGGTTACTCGATTTATTCTTGATTCCCGATTTGGTTCGACGCCAAAACATGAGATGATCAAAACTGAGAGTTTCTCTCACATGTAGAATGCATCAGGAGATTCGGTTAATTCTCCGACGTAATCGGATGGTTTCCCGGGTGCAAGTACAGACAGTTTTTCCGTAAGTTTCGAATGAATGTCGCTTGGTAAAGCGATTCCAAGGTCGAACCACCCATCGAGTGATTCAAGGAGGCGCTGTGAAGCAAAGACATCTCCACTTGAGCCCACGGTTGTTGCAATCGCACAAGCAGAATTGATGTTGAACAATGGTCCATTGGAAGCGATGAGTGCGGCTAAGCCAATGGCGCCTGATTTCGGCTCATCTCGACGGACATCTACTCCAAGTGCTTCCAAATCAATCCTATGTGAAGCGTTTGAGGCTACCATGAACGTTTCTTTTCGTGTTGGAGCATCCATGAGTCCAGCCAATACGTAGAGTGATTGGACACCTTGTTGTTCAAGCCACTGAAGAACCTCTCGAGCCATCATGCCTTGATGTTCAGGCTCAAGCGGTTGGGATGTTCCTGTGAGCGTAAGTACTCTTTTCCCTGTGACTGATTCTATAGAGGAAAGGGAAAGATGGGGGGGTGAAAGTAAACCCTGCTCGTCGAGTGTTGCTAATGGTGGAAGTGCAGTGTGATGGAGGCGAGCGACTTCATGGCAGATATGTGAGGTGTTGATTCCTTCAAGAGCGACTTTACCGACGTTTCCCACGCCAGGAAGTGCAAACAACATAATGGCGTGTTCACCAAGTTCAGAATGAGTGCCTCTCCATTCAATATGTAATCCCATATAGGGGATATCGTCTTCCGCCGCGCTATAATGTTTGACATTGAAATCAAGCAAAAAAGTTGAATTGCGAGGGGTTGAGTGAAACGCATCACTCTTCTTCTTCGATAGAGAGTTGTGTTGCTTTCATCTCTTCAAGTGAAGGTAAGGTGGCGAGTGCTTTTGCCCATGCAGGATCTTCAACATTGTACATCTTTCTTCGGATATCTGCTCGATGGTCTTCTGGAGACCATTTGAGTGGAGCGGCAGCCTGAGCCTTTGCTCCGCAAGAAGGGCAAGTCGTAGCTAAAGTCCATGCCTCACATTCGAGACATTGCTGTAAAAGTTGTCGTGCCATAATATCACCTGTAAGATTCACGTTTATGATTCAACGCCTCATTGGCGGTATGAAGTGGCTTCTCCGCCAGCTTCGAGAACATGGTCTAAAGTTGCCTTTGTGGCATTTTCCCAAATTGATTCTGCAGTTTTGAAGTCTGGTGCTTTCAATTCGATTCGGTATTGTGGTGCGCCATTGTAGTGGCAAGTCACTTCAATTTCTTCTTCAACCGAAGACAGGGCTTCAGCGGCAAGGAGTGCTTTTTGAATCACTTCAACTCCATTCGTGCCGTCAATGCTCAATGTGAATATGCCTCGAATTTCTACAAATGCAGGAATCACGTTTTCAACTGCAATTTCGATGAACGTCTTGAGCCACTCACCTTCGAATCCAGCATCAGCCAAAGAACCTTCATTCATTGCAGCTTCTTCAAATGCAGTATAGAGTCCTCCATATGCCTCAATTAACTCTTCACCGGAGGTTTTGATGTCATCCTTTGTCCAACCGACCTTTTCACCCAACACTTTGAGCAATTGGTGTGCACGTTGTTCGTTCTTCCATTCTTGAAGACGTTCTCGTCGTCGTTCTTCTGAAACTGATTTGAGTGAAAGCTCAAGCGATGTCCCGTCTTTACGGGTTCGCATGACTTTACAAATGAGGCGTTGTCCTTCACGGACAAAGACTCGAATGTTCTTTACCCATCCACTGGCGATTTCGCCAATGAAAATAAAGCCTTCAACGCCTTCAAACTCATCGAGTTTTACATAACAACCGTTTTGCTTAACGGTGGTAACGCTGACAACAACAAGTTCGCCTTCATTTGGCGTATTTATTTTCTCAGACATGGAGGCTCTGCCTCCTCATTCAAGTGCTTCAACAACAGTGCATCCGATCAAGTCGGCCTTTCCGCCGGATGGGCTGGTAAGGGTTGCTCCGCAAACACCGCAAGAAATTACGGAGGTTGCTCGAGAGAAAATTGTAGTTTCGTTGCTGCAATCTTTGCAGGATACATTTAGGAAATTTTTTGCCATAGTTGTCAACTCACTTGTCGATTAATTCGAATTTCTTAGCACGCTGGCAAGGTGCGTAATGCGCTTTGCCGGTTTCTGTGCAACGGTAGAGAATGTTCACTCGCTTGGTAGGCTTCTCACGGCCTTCAGGTTTTGGACGAGGGAAACCACGGTATCCAGCCATAACACGGCGGAAACGTCGTTGACCCCAGCGAAGTTCAGAAGCACGCTTCTTCTTCACTCGCTCAATTGTATGCATTGTATGCTTACCAGCCGATGGACTGTAACGCTTGACTTGACGTGGCATTTTGACCATGATAGCACCTTGAGCATTCGGCCCACAAGAGACGGGTATTTAGGAGTGCCGCATTCAATCGCCAGCAAATTTCGCTACACTGCGTGTGAAACAAGGGGAGATATAATGAACATTCGGGACTTTAGCAGGGTCATGGACGAGATGCTCCAAGCGTTCTTACTGTTTTGGATACCCGTGTCCATGGTGCCATTGGGGCTTTGGTATTCTCTTACATCATCTCCTTTGCGTGGTCGATTCTTAGCGTTTACAGGCATTGTGTTGATTTGTCTGAGCCCATGGACTGTTCCGTCATCACCTTCATCGGCAGCCGGTCATTTACTCGGCGCCGTAATTGGGCCGTGCATGTTAATTGTGCTCGGGATTTATCTCATCTCGTTTTCTGGAAATGTTCCAGTTGGTAAATTACCCAGGAGCGATCGTAAAATCGGATTTTTAATGACGACTGTAGGATTTGCTTGGTTAGCAGGTATGCATTGGTGGATTCTCACACCACAAATCGTGCAAAATGAAGTGAACGCCTACTGGTATGTCTTTTGGCCCACATTTCTTCTCCTGACCTCTTGTCTTGCCTCTTGTTCGGCAGTAACTTTGTTAATGATCGGTGAGCGACGCAAAGCCGAATCAAATATCATGTTCCTTGTTTCTGCATTTTCTTTTACGCTTCTTCTTTTGGGATTAAATGTCGATGGCCCTTTAGTGACTTCCGGCGACTTCCGTCAACACCTTTGGCTTGCTGTCGCCGATATGTCAGGGATTGCAGTTGGAAGCGCACTGTCAATTCTCGTATTTGCTTTAGTCATCTATACCTATGAGAGAAACTTACCTGGGCCAGAATCAATCACTCCTCCCACCGATTCAGAACTCAAGCAAGTTTCTACGCTCATAGCAACACACCTTGGAGGTGAAGAGGAATGAAAGAATCCAATCTTGTCCTTACTTGGAGAATGATGCTTCTTGCCTTTTTCCTTCCACCTTTGCTCATCCTCGCCTTCGAGGTGACTTTCTTTGGAGAGTTCAAGGGTCTTGACTCTGGAGTTTCATTCACTCGGTTTGCCAATGCCACCTTGACTGCTTTTACATTGTGCTCGTTGTTTTTGCTTGGTAATCTTTTCTTTTATGGTGAATCGAGAAATCGTCCATTAGCACCATTGGTTGGAATGATCATGGCCACTGGGCTCGGAGTGTTAGCAACAGTCTTCTTCATTGGGCAAGGTCCTATGCTGTTGGAATACAATGGTTCAGTCCGAGCTCAGGCAATCTACAACATTGTTCACATGTTTGTGTCGTCGGGGGCTATTCTTCTGTCATTATGTGTTGCTCTAGGAGTGACGTTTTCGGCTATTACATCGCAAAAACAGCGAAGTAGTTTTGAATTAGAAGATGAATAATCTTCGGCTCTGTAGCGAATACCTCCGCCGTCGGTTTGATAAGGGGGATGTTGGTGGGGCGGTTATACAGGTGTTTCTATGTCGAAAGGTACGCCATCCATGGGTAAACGTCAGAAGACAACCCACATTCGTTGCCGCCGCTGTGGTCGTAGTGCATATCACAAGCAAAAGTCAGTTTGTGCATCATGCGGTTACGGCGAAACAGCCCGTATTCGTAAATTCAACTGGGCAAAGAAGTCCCACCGTCCTAAGGCTTGAGGCTCAGGATATGTTTCTAAGCCGCAATGGCTACAAAGCGTCGAGTATTCGATGGAGTTGAGGCAAAGCAATGTGTGGAATCATTGGAATCGTCGGGCGTAACAATGTCCATGTCAATCAATTGATCTATGACGGACTCACTGTTCTTCAGCATCGTGGTCAAGATGCTGCCGGTATCATGACTGATTTTGACGGTCAATTCCGATTGCGGAAGTCCAAAGGCCTCGTTTCAGATATTTTTTACACCCGGCACATGCGTAGACTACAGGGCCATATTGGAATCGGCCATGTCCGATATCCCACCGCAGGCTCTTCTTCTCGTTCAGAAGCACAGCCGTTCTACGTGAATTCCCCCTACGGTCTTGGACTTGCGCACAATGGAAACTTGACCAATGCCTCAGAACTTCAAATTCAACTTACCGATAATCACCATCGCCACATGAACACCTCAAGCGATTCAGAACTCTTACTCAATATGCTTGCAGTTGAACTGACTTCCCACTCATCCAACCTTTCAATCGAAGGTGCACCTCATCTGGATATCGAATCCGTCTTTGGTGCCGTTTCGAATCTCCATAAGCGAGTGAAGGGAAGTTATGCCTGCGTCTCCATCATTTCTGGCTACGGTCTGTTGGCATTCCGTGACCCTCATGGAATCCGCCCTCTCATTTTCGGAAAGCGGGAAATTGGCGATGAAACAGAATGGATGGTTGCCAGTGAATCGGTAGCTATCACTGCACTTGGCTTTGAAATTGTTCGTGATGTTCAACCTGGTGAAGCAATTTTCATTTCGACTTCAGGCCATTTATTCCATCGCCAATGCTCTGAGGAAGTTGAAGCCTCACCCTGTATATTTGAACATGTTTACTTCGCTCGACCCGATTCAGTGATTGATGGAATTTCCGTTTACCATGCCCGTTTGAATCAAGGCGACATATTGGCTAAACGTATTCTTGAACAATGGCCAGACCATGACATAGATGCAGTCATTCCAGTACCTGATTCAGGACGAATTGCTGCTCTTCAAATGGCTGATGCACTCGATGTGCCTTACCGTGAAGGTTTTGTCAAGAACCGGTACGTCGGTCGAACGTTTATCATGCCAGGTCAAGCGTTGAGAGAAAAATCCGTTCGACGTAAACTCAATGCTATTGAACACGAGTTTTCGGGTAAAAATATTCTTCTGGTTGACGATTCCATCGTTCGTGGTACAACCAGTGCGCAGATCATTGAGATGGCGCGTGATGTCGGTGCTAAGAAAGTCTACTTTGCATCTGCAGCCCCTCCTGTTCGCCATCCGAATGTCTATGGGATCGATATGCCAGCAATCACTGAATTTATTGCAAATGGAAAAACCATTGATGAGATCAATACCATCATTGGCAGTGACCGACTCTTTTACCAAACGCTTGAAGATTTGATTGAAGCAACATCAATTGGTGAAAACCCTCCTACTCGATTTGATACAAGTTGTTTCAATGGCGAATACATCACTGGTGATATTGACGATGCCTATCTCGAAAAACTGTTCAACTCTCGCAATGATTTGGCGAAAGAAGAATCCAGTGAAGATGATGAAATCGTAGATATGCACAACGATACAGCTGATTAAGGCTTTTCAATGCCACAACAATCTTGGATTCTTCGTTTTGGGGAGTTCGGTCTCAAATCCAAAGTTGTTCGACGTTCGTTTCAACGTTCATTACGAAAAAACTTGATACAGCTTGCTGAAGATTCCTCAGTCCCTCTCATTCGAGACCGATTGAGAGAATTTGATGTCATCTATTCCAGTGCTCCAACAGAAATGGTTGAGGATTTAATGTGCCATGGATTGGGAATTGTGGCGATGGATCGTATCGTGGAATTATCTGAAAATCTTGACCCCGGCCTGATCTCCGAACTTTTACTTGAACGACATGACCGTGTAGGTGGAAAAAGAACCTTTGGGGTGCGAATCAAACGGCTTGGGGCCAAAGGTGAGTGGGATTCACAATCCTATGCAAGAGCACTCAGTGCAGCATTAATTGAACGAGACCCTTCACTTTCAGTCGACTTATCAAATCCAGAATGGTGGGTGAAGATTATTCTTGAATCTGCCAGTGTTTCTTCGATTGAAATACGAATACCGGTCCAGGTGGATTGCCTACAGGTGTTCAAGGCGATGTCTTAGTTCAGCTGAAAACCGAGGAAGATGCGATGAGTTCGTTTCTCATCATGCGCCGTGGTTCACGAATTATTCCAATACTTGACTCAAAACCTGAGTTCGTGAGTTTACTCTCGAAATGGGACCCCTTCCTCGGAGTTCGTAGTCGGACTAAATATGAATCTGGTCAAATGTTTCAACGACCAGCCTGGGGGGTGGTTGGTCTCACACTTGAACAAGCTAAACCACACATTCAACGACGAGAAACCGCAATTAAAACGACACCTTTGTCAACGCTTGAACCTCTCTGTGGGTGGACGGTGGCTGAAAAAGCATCTTTGTGGCAACATATCAATGCGCCAAGTAAGTTCCGCCCTCATCCCGATACAACTTCTTGGATTGAATGAACAGTCCCACGCAAGCAAGGGATGAGGTTAATTGAGGTAGTCACCTCTACGATGCATGCTCAGTACCCATTCGGTGCATATCGCATTCCAACCTGAAGCAAAGGTGAGTGCTTTGGCAATGTCAATAGGTGGTGATGTCGCTGTTTGGGCAGAAGGTGATGGTAAACTCTTCATCGCTCAAAGTTCAGAAGGAGTTCTCGCCCCTTCGACTTCATGGCAAGCACCAGCATTGATTCGAAAAGCCATATTGCGTGGTAATCAAATATTTGTTTTAGATGATGAATATGGCCTTACCTGTTTAGACCTCGAAGGTAAAGTCCTATGGCAAGTTGAAATTGGAGCGGGCGGTTTTGCATTACAGCAATTACCTTCACAACTCGCAGTCATTGATGGACTCGGACGTTTACATCTGTTTGGCTATGATGGTACTCCTTTCGATTTACCAACAACATATTCTGATATCCTACGCTTTACAGCCATTGGTGAATACTTAATTTTAGCACACGAAAGTGGTCAAGTTCAAGCCCTTCAAAACGGACAAACGGTCTGGTCAAGACCAATTCGTGGAGAAACAGGTGAATCAATCACGTGTCTTGGTTCAGATGTCAATCATCATCTGGTCATTGGGAGAGAAGGTTATGCACTTGTTTCAGGAGATGAAGAGGTTTTAGAAATCGAAATTTGGGATCTGAAACAACAAGTCTTGGTCCACCGAGATGATGTAAAGAGTCAGTTATTGCATGCGATTCCATCAAACGAAGGTCTCTACTGTGGATTTGCTGATGGCCACGTAACTGAATACCTTACTGGTCAATCCTCCTATACCTCCGAACCACGAATTTCATGCACTTATCCGATTCAAACACTTCTTTTCCGAAATGGATGTATTGCCGCAACATCGTGGTTTTACATTTATGGATTGAACGCAGATGGGCGTGAATGGAAAATTGAACATCAAGGAATGCCTCATTTTATTGAAGCTTCACTTGATGGCTCAGTATGTTTGTTTGCGGGTGAAGATCAGAATGATTGGACCGAAATAGAGCCGATAGGATTGTTTTCATTCAATGAGGAACTTCTTGAAATCGATGCATCAGAACTTAATTTGTGGTTTGAAAAGACTGAGGAAACGGTACAATTATCAGCGGAAGAACTCTATAGAGTAGATGATTCAATGAATGAATTTTTCACAGAAGAAGAATTAAAATCAATGCAAACCTCACAACCAGCCGACGTCGGCTTGGAAGCATTACACAGTGCACTCGAAGGCGACTTTGGCGAACCTCCGAAAGTGACTGAAGATGGAGCACTTGACATTGACACAGAGGACCTACTTACTCAACTTGATGATGCAATTACTAAAATGGCACTTTTACCTTCAGAAGATCTCCTCGAGCAATTGAACACTGAAATCGGAGAAATACTTGTCCCACGTGCTGTTTCTGGTGAAGATCAGCATCTCAAAGCTGACGCCGATGGTTCCGCAATTGTTACCCTTGATGGTTCAACTTCCTTTGACCCCCAAGATCGTATTCAAACTTGGTCTTGGATTGAGAGTAGTGGTAAGGAAATTGCTTCTTCCGCTAAGGTTCGTGTTCGGATTCCACGTGGAAGCCATCGTTTTGAATTACGCATTTGTGACCGTGATGGACAATGGTCGAGTGATTCATTGCATATCTTGATTGAATAGGGCCTAGCCTCTTGAAGGGGAGATGTTTAGCATGGACATGGGCGTGAGTAAACCGTGGGTCGAATACTTCTTTGTAGGTGTTTTACAGATGCGCTGTTCTATCGTTACTGACCGGGCAACAGGTGATACAATCATCATTGATGGTGGTGGTGAACCTGAACGTCTTATCGATTGGGTTGATGGATTTGCCGGTAATGGCCCGGATTGGTCAAATGGCCCTCGATCAGACAATGAAAGAATACAACAAAAGATTCCATCTCGAAAGGTAGTTGCCTTAGTCAATACCCATGCCCATTTTGACCACAGTGGACACATCCCTGACCTCTTGGAACGCTATGATGTTCAATGGTATCTCCATCCCGATGATACGTATTTGCAAACATTAGCTCCTTCTTCGGCCCAAAAGTACGGTTTCGAAGTCCCGGAACCTGCAATAGCTGATGTGGATTTAGTTGCTGGTGAAATTCTCGAGATTGGAGCACTTACTTTTGAAATTCTTCATACTCCCGGTCATACGCTCGGTGGATGTTGTCTTCGACTCATCGTTGATGATGGCCCAGATCATTTGTTCGTCGGAGATACATTGTTTGCGGGTTCTGTAGGTCGAACTGATTTGCCAGACACCGGTGGAGACTTTACTGTTCTCGCACAATCGATTCATACTCAACTTTGGCCGTTAGCACCTGATACCATCGTGTACCCTGGCCATGGTCCATTGACGACAATTGGTCATGAAAAACAAACGAATCCCTTTGTTGGAGATGATGCTGGTGCTGGTGTTTACAGCCGTGGGCGATATGCCTAATCACGCCATCATGGTCGAAAGTGTCGATTGAAGAATAGGCAATGCCTCTTCCCAAGTCGCTACAATTCCATAATCTGCATGTTGGAATATAGGTGCGTCAGCATCTTTGTTAATGGCGACGATATACTTCGATGAACGCATTCCAGCCAAGTGTTGTATGGCGCCAGAGATTCCGACAGCGATGTAGAGATTCGGATTGACAGTCTTTCCAGTTTGACCAACTTGCATCGAGTGAGGGATGTCATCCCATGTGTCAACTGCTGCACGAGATGCACCAACTGCAGCACCCAAAGTATCAGCAATTGCTTCTAAGTGAGAGAAATTTGCTGGAGAGCCCATTCCTCTTCCACCGGAGATGATGATGTTTGCTTCGGCCACATCGAGACGTGTTGAAGCACGAGCCATGAACTCTTGAACCGCAGTAGCGACGTTTCCAGTCGTGTCGACAACCGATACATCGGTTGAACCATCACTGGCTGCTGCTGCAAAGACATTCGGGCGAACAGTGACGACTGCATTTCCACTGAGAGATACAGTTTGCATTGCCTTACCAGAATAAATTGGTGAAGTCAAGTTTCCACCTTCGATTTGTACGACATCTTGTACGACCGAAATCCCTCTTCGAGCAGCCAAACGGGCAGCGAGGTCTTTTGATTGTGGAGAGGCCGAGGTGATGATGATACCTGCTGGTGTCACTGCATCAAGGGCCGATGCCCATCCTGCAGCATCATAGTTTGAGAACACATCAGATTTTGCAGCAAGAATACGAGCTGCGCCTGAAAATTGGGAGGCGCCATCAGCAACACTTGCGTCTGTGCAAGGGACAACAACAACAGGTTGAGATCCAAGTGCGAGAGCCGCAGTGATGAGTTCAGCAGTTGTAGGGTGGACTGCACCCTTGACGATTTCAGCGATTACTATAGTATCTGTCATTTCTTTCACCTCAAATTACGTTTGCCTCATCCCGGAGGAGTTGAGCGACTTCAGCTGCTGCTGCGCCACCTTGGTAAGATTTGCCTGCAGGTTTTGCAGGGGGCATACTGTGTGCTACGACCGAAACGGTCGAAGCAGGAACATCAACGCTACGAACATCGACTTGGGCCTTCTTTGCTTGCATAATTCCTTTGACATTTGGCTTTCGAACCTTGATGTTACCCTTATCACAGGAGACGACTGCTGGTAGAGGCACATTGATTCGTGCATTTCCTCCAGCAGATGGAGTGACTACGGAGAGTTGTTCCCCAAACTCAACACTTGTTGTGTTTGAAACAGAAGCCCAGCCGAGTCGTTCAGCGAGTCCAGGTCCAGTTGAGCCTGCGCCTGTATCTGCAGCAGATTTTCCGCAATAGACGACTTCAGCGCTAAGGCTTGAGATGACGGATGCAAGAATTGATTGGAGTGAATTGGAATCGAGTGGAGTCTCACAATCAATACGGACAATATTGTCAACACCAATGGCTTTTGCATCTTTCAATACTTTGTCTGCCCCTGCGCCGCCAACGGTAATTGCCGTTACTTCACCACCGCTTGATTCGCGATGTTGAAGTGCCGTTTCTACAGCGAATTCATCGTAAGGACTCATCACTTTCTTGACAGCAGAAAGGTCGACTCGGTCGCCAGAAAGGACGATGCGAGCATTGGTATCAGGTACTTGTTTAACGAGGACGATAATGTTGGCCATAGCAGAGACGCTCCCAAGGGATATCTTGACCACCTCAAAGGGATTCTTGAACGTTTGCACACCAATTCATTGGTCTTCACTCGCAGTGACCCGTTCAATTGCAGATCACCGGCAGCATGGAATAAAGTAAGTAAATGACGACTAATCAAAACGTTTCTTAACCGTCTCAACTGCCCGATAGAATCCATGAAGCAAAAAACTCCAACCGAACCCGATGAAGATTCCCAAAGTACCCTTGAATCATGGAGACTTTTGTTTGAAAGTGAGGTCTACAAAAACGACCTCGATGCACTCCCTGGTATTGGCGAACCTGTTTTTGGTTTTGAAGTCGAATGGAATGATTTAGCGAAGTATGATGGTCTTCAAGTGAAATTTTCTGAAAACATGGGCCCCACCCTGTTTTGTGGGAATCAAGTGCTTAAAGAGCAATATACGGACCGAAACATGTCAACGCGCCCGGTAATACGTGTGATCAACCTCCCTAGTAATCGATCCTATGAAGTAAGTGAACTAAGAATGCGAGACCGTACTCGATTACTCACTTTCGACGGAGTTGTTGTTTCAACAAGTCCGATTATTGGTTGGCTCAAAACCAGTGTTCACAAATGTAATGATTGCGATTCGAAGTGGACGATTGAAGAGCGTTTAGCTCGTCCACGTGAAAAAGTGAAATATTGTCGAACCTGTCTCGACATCATTCTTTCAAATATGGATACAAAGAAACCGAAGTCGTACCATAAAGATCCAACAGATATCTCGATGGTGACGGAAGAAAACTACTATGAAGACGTTCAATACCTCGAAATTGTATCTCCTACTATGTTGGAAAACGGCATGGCAGAGAATGGGGAAAGTTTCCAAGTTGTTGTGTTCGATGAAAATGTTGGACAATTCGCCAAGAGTGATTGCTTAACCATCAATGCTGTTGTTGCTGTTGACCCGTTGATTAACCGCGATTTCATTCGAGATACTCGACGAATGATTTACTTACGAGCCCACAGTGTCGAAGAAGGCTTTTCAAATTATATCGAAGTCGATTCATCTGAAGAAGAATCACTTTCGTAGTGATGAAACAGCATCAAGCGTTTCTGGGTGCTTTTCGAAATGTTCAGATACACCCTGTAAGCCACGGATAATACCATCAGCTACGCCGAGTTTGGCGTCAAGAGGGTGAAGTGTGCCATCAACTACGGCTGCTTTGAATGCTTCAAGATCATTCCAAGTCGAGGGTTCGCCGAATTTTGGATTCGGAGTGACAATGATTTCCCCCCATTCTGGTAGAACGACATGCTCAGCCAATTCATAGACAGGTGAATTCGGGTCTTCGGGATTCAAGTAAGCATGCTTTTGCATTTTCTTTCGAAGGGCTTTCGCTTCATCATGCAATAATATGGCGCCTGAAGGGTCAGATTTACTCATCTTGTGGTCAAAACTCTCCATTCGGACTCCAGCCGCTTTGAGTGATGAAAGAATCGGTGTGTGTAAACAGGTTGGCTTTTCCCAATTCCATCGAGTCGCAACATCTCGCATGAACATGTGAGCTTTACGTTGATCCATGCCACCAAGAGCAACATCAATTTTCATTTCAAAGATATCACTGGCTTGCATTGCTGGATAATAGAATTTGGAGAGGTCGTGATCAGAGGATGCCTCATCCCGGCCCATGATGGTGAATGTTTTGCGAACTTTTGCGAGTGTTGCGCCCTTGGAGCAGCGAAGAACTCGTGCCCAATAATCGCCAGAACTCATTATTTCAGATGCCCAAATGAAACGAAGTTGTCCAGGTCCATCGCCTTCTTCAGGATGACCGAGTAAAGCACGGAATGTTTCTTCCATATAGGTTGCAGTCGTTTGAATATCTTCCATGACGCCGTTAAATTTGTCATTGACCCAAGCGTGCCAATCAGCCAAAAAGATGAGTACATTGGCATCGGCTTCTAACATTCTTCGAAGTTGTAAGGAGAGAACTTTCCAACCAATGTGGGCTTTTCCGGACGGTTCGAATCCGACATAACAGCGTATCACACCATCACCAGCCATGCTGGTGTTATCCGCCAAGCAATTCACCAGATGGCCAATACCAACGGTTTCGTCAACTTGGCCAACCATCAAGGCCAGTCGGTGTTGTTGTTGCTCATTTAATTCAAGGATACGTGGATTCTCTTCGACAAAGGATTCGAGAACTGAATCGATGCCCATGTTACCACTTCTTTCAAATTAAGTCGTTGAGTTTCTTTACCTTTCCTTCCGACGGAGGAATTCCAGAATCGATCATTGCTTGTAATTCAGCAATCATAGTATTTGCTGTATCAATGGTGGCTTGGTCGACAGTCTTACTCATCTCCATCATTTTGTAGGCCATCTTGATAGCCGATTTTGCTTTGGAAAATTTCTTTGCATCTTCTTTTGCCTTATCGCCACGTTGTTTTGGGGAGTATCCTGTTACTTCATCAAGGAATGATGACCATTTATGTCGGGAGAGCATTGCATTTTCACGTCCACCATCAGCAGATAAGAAACTTGTGAGGTCTCCACCTTTCATTTGTTCAACATCCATCACGAGTTTTCCATCTGAGCCGAAGTGGCCATTGATTCGTGTGAGAATGGCAAATGTGCCAGTAAACATGCCTTCAGCATCAACTTGGATGTTGTCGAAATAGGTCGTTGCAATACGTGCAAGCCCTGCATTCCCACCAATTTCTTTTTCTAAACCACGCTTGACTGCGAATCGCTCCATACATCTGCGAAGAGCCTCTTTGCCATAAGGCTCACCGTCGAGGTGAATGAGAAAAACTCGTTCGAATGCGTAGGAGGGGTTTTTTTGTAGTTGGCATTGGGCAAATCATGCGAGGGCACTTTTTCTTGGGCGTATGCCTGCTTATCTTACTCTTGCCAGCAGTACCTGCGCAACCTGAGTCGCTGATTGAATTGAAATTGGTTGGCTCTCTCGAAGATTCTGATCTTGGCATCCATGCTGGGAAGATGTCACCGGATGGCTTGTCAGTCTTGTTGGTTGGAGAAAACGGCTATGCACATCGCGTCTCTGCACTTCATGCTGAAGACCGAAGTCAAGATGTGGAGCTGAGTACGGCACGAAATGCTGCGTTGCATGATGTCTCTTGGCATCCACGGGGCGAAACAGCCTTGATTACCGGTGATATGGGGGTTGCTCTGCGTTATTCGACTGAGAACCATGCGATTACGACCGTCAATGGTTCAGGTTCGATCATTGGGCTCAATATGACTGCAGTTGAATGGCGACCTGCAGGTGATTATGCTTACTTTGGTGCCTCGGATGGAAGCCTTTGGAAGTTTAATGAAGGCTCAGGTATGACTGCTATAGCCGACACACGTAGTTCTTCGATAAGCGATATCGCCTGCCACCGTAGCCAAAACATTTGCGTGGTTGCAACACTGAATGACGGTCTTGCCGTTCTTTCAACGAATGATCAACTTACGTTTCTTTCAGGCACCGGTGGCGACACTTGGGTCGGTGTAGATTGTGCAGACCCGACGTTGAATGAGTGTGTCGGATTTGCCAGCGGATTGAGGACTCAAGCGATTCGACTGGATATGGTGGATGCCAGTGAATCAACTACTCGAGCAATCATGCAACTCTCCTCGCTGGAAGGTGATTTCACCGGAGTCTCTCGTGGGCACGACGGAACCACTTTGATTCACATGGCACCATTTGCAACAATTCGCCAACAACCGTTGGTCTCTGAAGCATTTGCCCAAATTGTATCCGAGGATGCAATGGCATGGGATGCTGTTGTCGCTGGCCGTTCACTTGAGGTCGTTTGGGAGAATGCACATCAAGAAGGCTTCATTATTACTTCATTTGGTAACATTGTGTCGTTTGAGAAAATAGGCGTATCTGGTGAAGATTTAGACCTCCTGTCCATTATGGTCATGGCTGCAGTCACCATTTCTGTCCCGGGTGTAGTCTTAGGATTGATCTACATGAACAGCCCCTATCTTCAACGAAAATATTTGCAATTCCGTGGATTGAAGAAGAAATAATCACCTCTTCTTTTTCACAAGACTCGTGAATACTTTCATGCCAAATGTTCTTTTCATCTAGCGGAGAGAGGGTTAGGTTCTTGAAGCCCCGTGAAGACCGCACCTTGAGAGGATAGTATGGAGCCTTACGAAGGATTAGATTTCTACGATATTGAAAGCTTGCTTACAGAAGAAGAAATCATGATTCGCGATATGGTTCGTGCATGGGTCGATGAGGAAGTACTTCCAAAAATCGAACAGGCATG
>CAJJCQ010000015.1 GCA_905182725.1 uncultured Candidatus Poseidoniales archaeon | reverse complement strand
AGGCCCGAAATGTTCGACGGGAACATATTTTTCCCACTGACTGGGACTCCCATTTCAAACAGTGATTGAAGAAGAATAAGGTTGGCTGATTGCGAACCAGTTCCGTTGGCAGTTGCGATGTTGATGGTGAAGTCGTTGGCAATGGTTTCCATTGTTTTTTCCCCTGAAAGTGAGCCCCCCGTGATTCTGCACTTGGCTCTCTTATCGCTGGGTTTAGCATACACCCCTTGAACATGTTGATGGGCAAGTCCGCAAAATCGCCTCATTTCCGCATTCTTTTCAATTAACGATTCCTTGCCTTTTGGCCGTGATGCTCAAAACCTCATCCCTTTTGGAATGTCTATGGCGGACACTGTAGACAAGGTTGAATCTGGAGTCGATAAAGTTCAGAAGGCCAATCCCTTTGATTCTGAAGAAAATCGAAAGAGTGCTTGGACCAAGGCTGAGAAAATGATCTCGAAAGGAAAGTCTGAAGGGGCTCTTCTTGCATTGAGAGAGGTCGACTCAAGTGGTTCACATCCAACGACCCTACGCCTTGCTGGAGAGGCAACGCACAAAATCGCTCAACGAAGTAATTCGAAGTCAGATTACCGAAAGGCTGCTTCCCTGCTTCGAGATTCAGTCAGCATGAATCCAAAGGACAAAAAGTCCAACACTTCATATAATGAAGTTCTCAATGAAATGCAAGACAAGGGAATCAGCGAGAGTATCATTCCGAGATTGGTCAACGATGGCACACCAACCGTTGCAGGTGCTTTTGCCTTTATTGCCAGCGTTATCCTTATCTTGGCAGGCTTGTCAATTCTTTCTCAACCGAAAACATACGGCGATGAAGTGACTTTTGAAATGAGTTGGACCAATGCGAACGGCGTTAAAGAATCTGGTACGATCACCATCGAATTGTATGCTCATGCAGCACCAATGCATGTTGAAAACTTCAAAGCATTAGTCAGTGAAGGTTACTATGATGAAACCATTTATCATCGAATCATTCAAGGTTTCATGCTACAAGGTGGCGATTTCACTAATTCCGATGGCACGGGTGGGCATGCAGTTGTTTGGTCGGGCTATTGTGACGGCCAAATAGCATCCTCTTCGAGTGATTGTGCTGAAACCTCTTGGACCCTTCCTGATGAAGCGGACAATGGAATGGTTCACGAACCCTATGCTCTTTCAATGGCCAAAACAAGTTCAGCCAATACGGGTGGTTCTCAATTCTTTATCGTCTCACCAGGTTCTACTCCGAGCCACCTTGATGGTGTTCACACCGTATTTGGCAAGGTCATCGAAGGCCAAGATGTGGTCGATAAAATCGATGTTGTTAGCACTGCTGGAGCTCAAGGAAGCACGCCGGAATATCCGGTGACTTTGGAGAGCGCTACCTTCGGTAATGACGGCGGCGAACCTTGGTACCAATTTTGGTGAGCCAACGGTTTTCCACCTGCACGTCATTCTAACCCGATGAAGGGTTTTGTTCATAGACGAGAGCCGTATGGCTTGAATCATGACGCCCCTCGACCCTTACAATGCTCGTCGCAGTCTCTCGGTTGGCGGAGAGTATTTTGCCCTTGATGGGCTTGATGAAAATGGAATCGACACGTCCTCTCTCCCCTATTCGATCCGGATATTGCTTGAAGGTGCCCTTCGAGGTAATGATGGTTTTCTTGTTCGGGATGAAGACATTCTGAACATTGCTGGATGGACGCCAAACGGTGAACGTGGCGAAATACCGTTCCGCCCTTCACGAGTGATTCTCCAAGATTTTACTGGAGTCCCTGCAGTTGTCGATTTAGCTGCCCTTCGTGATGCTATGGTCGAAATGGGCGGCGATCCTGAAAAGGTCAATCCACAAGTTCCAGTCGACTTGGTCATTGACCATTCGGTTCAAGTCGATGTTGATGGAGGGCACAGTGATGCTTTACAACTCAATCTCGACATTGAATACCATCGAAACATGGAACGTTATACTTTCCTCAAATGGGGCCAACAATCCTTGGATAATTTCCAAGCAGTCCCACCTTCACGCGGTATTGTTCACCAAGTGAATTTAGAATATCTTGCAAGTGTTGCCCGTCAAGAAGATGGGATTTGGCTTGCAGACACACTGGTTGGAACCGATTCTCACACGACCATGATTAACGGTCTTGGTGTTCTTGGCTGGGGTGTTGGTGGAATTGAGGCTGAAGCAGTTATGCTTGGCCAACCCATCTACATGCTTGCTCCTGATGTGGTTGGAATGCGCCTCACTGGTGCTCTTAATCCCGGAGTGACAGCAACTGACATGACCTTACGAATCGTAGAAATCCTTCGCAATCACGGCGTTGTTGGAAAGTTCGTAGAATTCTTTGGACCGGGGATGTCTGTTCTCACCTTGGCCGACCGAGCAACCATCGCCAACATGGCGCCAGAATACGGTGCTACGTGTGGCTTTTTCCCTGTCGATGAACGCACACTTGAATATCTTCGTTTAAGTGGTCGAGAAGATGATGCGATCGCCGGAGTCGAAGCCTATGCTCGGGCTCAAGGTTTGTGGTTTTCACCAGGCGATGCAGAAAAATCGTATACCGATACTTTGGAACTTGACCTTACAACAGTTCAGCCAGCACTCGCAGGCCCCAAACGGCCACAGGACCGTGTCGATCTCACAAACATGAAGCATCATTTCAAGGAATCACTTACCACCGAACTCGGCCATCATGGACACGGTCTTTCCACAGAACAACTTTCGAACGGAGCGATCGTTGAACGCAATGGACAGACCTATGACCTCAATCATGGCGATGTTGTCATCGCAGCCATCACCTCGTGTACCAACACCTCAAACCCTGGTGTCATGCTGGCTGCGGGTCTTCTTGCACGCAATGCTCGAGCCCACGGTCTTGAAGTCAAACCATGGGTCAAAACTTCACTTGCACCTGGCAGTCGAGTCGTTACTGAATATTACGAAGCATCAGGTCTCCAAGAGGACTTGAACGCTCTCGGGTTCCACGTTGTTGGCTACGGTTGTACCACTTGTATTGGCAACTCTGGACCTCTTCCTGAAGAGATTGAAGCAGCAATTGATGAAGCAGGCCTTATCGCAGGCTCAGTTATTTCCGGAAACCGAAATTTCGAAGGTAGAGTCCATGGTAAAGTTAAGGCGTCCTATCTTGCAAGTCCACCGCTGGTGGTCGCTTATGCGCTGGCAGGATCTTTGGAAGTTGATTTAGCAACTGAGCCACTCGGTTTTTCAACGGACGGTTCACCAGTAATGCTGAGTGATGTGTGGCCAAGTGATGAGCAATTGGCAGAAGCACTGAGTGTGATTACACCAGATATGTTCCGTCAACGGTATGCGGATGCAATGAGCGAGCCACGATGGGACAGTATTCCTTCTGAACCAAGCCCTCTCTATCCTTGGCAATCCGATTCGACCTACATTCGATTGCCGACCTTTTTCTCCGGCCTTTCTCCTGAACCACAACCGATAACCAGCATTGACGAGGCACGAGTTTTGCTGAAGTTAGGTGATTCGATTACTACAGATCACATCTCACCTGCTGGTGCCTTCCCTGCGGACGGACCTGCTGGGAACTGGTTGTTGGAACATGGTGTTGGAAAAGGAGATTTCAATTCATTTGGCAGCCGTCGAGGGAACCATGAAATTATGATGCGAGGGACATTTGCGAATGTTCGCATCCGTAATCAAATGGCTCCTGGGACTGAAGGCGGATATGCGATTGATTTCAACACAGGTGAAGTTGTTTCTGTCTATGATGCTGCACAGTCATATTCTGGTTCAAAGGTTGTTCTTGCTGGAAGTCAGTACGGCACAGGTTCTTCACGGGATTGGGCTGCCAAAGGTACGTATCTTCTTGGTGTTGAAGCAGTAATTGCTACTTCGTTTGAACGAATTCATCGCTCAAACCTTGTTGGAATGGGTGTCCTCCCCCTCACTTTTGTAGAAGGTGAATCGCATGAAACGCTCAGTCTCGATGGTACTGAATCCTATTCCATTCCTGTCGCTGATGATGTCAAACCATTGCAAATGCTCACTGTTACAGCCACTCATCCGAGCGGTACGACCTCTACTTTCCAAGCCCAAGTTCGTCTCGATACACCCGTCGAGGTAGAATATTATCGAAACGGTGGTATTTTACATACGGTTCTTCGACAACTTGCGAAACAAGATTAGATTGAAATGCAGCCGGCGTCAACTTGATTACCTTTTGCAAAATGGAATGAGACTAATGGCTGAACTACGGGGACCAGTGCGTTATCGTTTCCGTTCAGATGAACACGATGTTCAAGTTCTGCTTGAGGGCGAATCTCAATGGGTGCAGCAACGAGTTGAAGAACTCGGATTAGAAGGCGTAGGATGGACTATGCCAATCGCAATCGGAGTTCAGGCAACCAATACTTCCGGTATTGAAATGCCAGCCGAAGAGGAGCGGGACTCAAACAACGATGCTCCTATGAATAAAAAACCAGCAGACATGGGTCCAACTCCTGACCCATCGCGCATTCCTGTTGTTCGACGCCCTATCGGCAAGTTGAATCTCGCTGAGGAACTCGATTTACTCGGTCTCAAAGCACCAATCCGCCCGGATCCGATTGAATTAATGGCTACATTGGAAGAGATGGACCCACCTCAACCTGTTCAAGGTGCGATGAGTATCGATCCAATGGCGGAAGCATGGCTTCGAGAATTACTCCATCTTGTCGTTCGTGAATATGGGATCACTGCACTCAAAACAGAAGACATCGAAGAAATTGCGAGTAAGCGACTTGGTGGCAGGGAAGGGACCAAACTCGAGGTTTGGCTTGAATCACTTTTCTCTGCTGGAAAACTTGTCAAAGTACACGGTGGAGATGCAACTGGATGGGGCCCTTCTCCTCGTTGGTTAGCTGGTAAGTTTTGAAAACATTGAGTTTCATTCCGAAAGGAATTCCAAAACGGTTCTTTTCTTTATTTTAGCCCTTTTTCGCAATACTGCAAGGCCCTTTTGACTATTGCCATAAGAACTAGAAAGCAAAGGAATTAAAGTGCAACAGAGTTTGGAGATGACTAGTGATGTTGATGATTCCCAAGAACCACCACCTCAAGAGCCGCGCCCTAAGCATGTTCCTTGTCATGCTGATGTTACTTTCGACCACTGTTGCAATCGCTTCTACTGCAAGTGCATCCATGGCTCGTTCGTACACAACTAACCGTGACCCGCATGATGTGGCTATTGGCGATTTCAACTGTGATGGCTTCAATGATTTGGCTATGGCGACAGACGGAACACACACCATCAGTATCCTCTGGAACGATGGTAACGGTGATTTTAGTGAACGCCAAGACGTTTGGGTTTCAAAGAACACCAGCCGTAATGCTGAATGGGATGAATTTTCCAATGTTCAATTCATCGAAGTTGGCGAGTTCACCGGCGACTCAGCCACGGATATCGTCATCTACCAACGAAACAACCCGTTCAAGACCGATGATAACGGTGCACCTGCTGGTGAACCGGGTAACGTCACCATCATTGAAAACGGTGGATGCAATGAAAAATCTTGGAGCATAGGTGCTCGTTTCACCCACTTCTACGCTTGGGACTTAGCTGTGGGCGATGCAAATCAAGATGGTAATGATGACGTATTTGTTCTCGATCTAATGGCGGATATTACAACACAGCGTGTTGTTACCTACCGTGGACCAATCACGAGCAACACACAAGGAATGATCACCACACTGGGGTCCTCTCAGCAAAACACCTACCGGAATCTGGAAGTTGGAGACTGGGGCGAAACAGAAACTGGGGGTCTTTCCGGAACTTGTACTGACGATGATATTTGGCTACAACGTGGACAAGGACTCGATTACAGCACAGGTCAAGTGACCAACCCCGGTGATGATGATAACATGACCATCATCGAATTCAGTTGTTTAACCAACACCTATCCTGCAACCTACACGTTCAGTGCAACCAACCCTCCTCCGAACTCGAATGTCATTAACATGAACACTCCTACATCCGAAAATTTCGATATCGGCGACATGGATGACGATGGCGTTATTGACGTCATGGTACTCAACGATGCTAATTTGGAGAATGTTACGTATGTAACCTCTTCTGCTGTTGGAACTTGGTCTACACCTACACTTGCATACTTCGGCCCTTACATTTCGTGGCAGGTTGCAGTTACCGATTTGAACGGTGACCAAGAACCTGATTTCATTAACCCGACAATTGCTTATCAGCAAAACACGACCGATTCTGCTGGTGGTTCAACTTCCTCATTCTTTTTGAATTTCCCAACAACGGTCCAGGTAACTCTTTCAGACGGTAATGGCGGCCATTTGAGCCCATTGTCATATTCTGCAGGTCGTCGACCGAATGTTGTTGATGTTGGCCAACTTGCAGGTTCAAGCAATTCTGCTGAGGACTTAGTGGTCGGACATGCAAATTGGCGATTCTCTGGCTGGAGAGACAATTTCGGCTGGGAAGGACAATACGATACCATTTCTGTCATTGAAATGGACAGCAAAGATTTGTCAGTCTCTTCAATTGAAATTTCTCCTGTTGACAAATTCTACGGAGTTGTCGGCGAAGGAACTCGTGACATCAACGTCACCGTTACCAACACTGGAATGGATATTCTCAACGGTCAACAAGCGACCCTCAACGTCGAGTTGAAGGTTGTCGACCAAGCGAACTCATCCAACACCTCCGTTTACGAAATGGATTGGGATGCCCCAGAGAACAAGGCATCCTGTAGCGGATGTACGTGGTCCTACGAAGAATACGTTGATCAATCAACATACTGGCACGAAGAAACCAACCATTCCACGGGTGCAACCGATGGAAACAATGATCCAAACGTTTCAGCGAATTACCTCAACCCAACTGATTTCATGTGGGCAGGTTACTCTGATACCAACTCCAGTGGAGACACTTGGACTGGATATGGACGGAACTGGGACGATGCAATGGTTCTCGAAGACGTCGATTTGACCGGCTCAGATCGTGCTTTCATGAGTCTCGAACTGTTCCAGCACCTCGGACACGGTGTGTTGGGAAGTTTGGATGCGAACGGACAATACCTCGCTGGAGATGTCTGGGATGACATTGCAATGATTGAAATCGGCAGTGTTGAAACAGGATGGTCTACCCTGTCTTGCCCTCAAACAGCTCAACTCGCTGGTGCATGTGCATCTGGTGAATCAATGTGGGGCGGATTTGACATGGACAGAATGTACAAACAATCTATCGGTGGCGCTCCAGAAGGAATTTATTACTACGGAGTCTATTCATTCGGAACCTATTATGGTTGGAATAACTTCACAGAAGAAGGCGTTGGTGCCTTCGACCTCAGCCCTTGGGCTGGTGAGACCGTCGATATCCGATTCCGTCTTCGAACTGGATTTGAAGGTTCGATTTCTGATGATAACGAAAGCCTATGGAGTGGCCGTGATGGATATGCAGTTGACAATCTGAGTATTTGGAAGCAGACAACTGCTTTCGAGGCAAACCCACAGGTCCAGCAAGCCAATGTACCACTCAACAACCTTGGCCCTGGACAAGAATACACTTCTTCTATTACAGCTGATTTGTTGAATGATACAACCTACCGTATTTCCGCAACACTCACTGGCAATTCATGGGACGAACAATCTCAAAATGATGAAATCATTGGCTATATAACGCCATTTAACCTCTACGATCCTATGGTTGAAGGCCTCGAATACTTCAATCCAGGTGGATTGTACGCTGAAGGTGCCTTTGACATTGAAGTTGCTACCAATAACTGGGGTAATACAGAGGTAGACTTTGACATCAAAGCAACTGTTTACTCTGCCAATCCTTCCGACATCTATTGTGGTATTGGTAGTTCAACAGACGTGTGCCAAGAATCCTTCGAAACTGACGCAAATGGATACCGACATGAAGAAAGCCAGAACCCTCAAGGTGCAATCTATGGTGAAACGACTTGTCCAGAAAAGATTTTCAACAACTATGCTTATTGGTTTGGTCACCCTTGCGATACGGGTGCTAATGGATACGGTGAGGCTTGGGCCAATGAAACACTTACAATTCCTAGTGTAAATTTGACTTCTATGAATGGTGACTTCGTTTCACTTAACTTCGAATACTATGCAGATACGTTCTATGGAATCGATTCAGATGGTTCCAGCATTGTCGATGTCAATGACTATGTTGCAATGACTCTGGATATCCTACGTGATGGTGCAACTTACAGCAGCGTTGTTATGGGCCAATGGAATGATTACAATGAAGACGGCACTTGCCAAGAAGATGAAAACGGTGATAACATCGTCAATGCTTCTGAACCAATTGACTTCACAGAAATCAGTTACATCGGTGACGATGCTTCAAAAGACGGTACAGGTGGCAACTACAATGTGTTCTTCAACAGCGATAAACTTGTTAAAACGACAAGTATTGATTTGACTCACTTGTATACGCTTAACACTTCTTCTACAGACCCTGGGGACTGGGATTATGAATGCGGTTCACTCGCAGGCTCAACGGTCGATATCAACTTCGAATTCCAATCAGATGATGATGGACGAAACGGTATCAATGATGGTTTCAAGGGTGTTGCATTCAACAATATTACTCTTAAGGAATTCACCTTCATTGAAGATAATTCCTACACTATTTCCCGTACCAATGTCGATGCTGACCAAAGTTCAACCGACTTTGTAGCGAGCCACGAGTTCTTCGCAGGCGTCTATAAAATTGATGTTGAAACAATCTTTGACAACACAACCGTTGGTAAAACTTGGTTCAATGATAACGAATTGTCAGTCTCGAATAACAGAGAGACTGTGATCTTCAATGTTGAATCTGTCGATATCACACTTTTACAACCAGACAAACTCAAGTGCATGAGTGACCAAACTTTGGAATGTTTAATGCCAATTGACAGTGCTTTGAACCACAATTGGGAATTTGATGCAGTAAATGGAGTTCTTGCTGGTGATTATGTCTTTAACATGAACATCTATGACATGACCGACAGTCAAACAGTCCACGCTACAACAGCAGGGCCAGCAGTAAATTTGAACGAGAATGCTCGTCATGAAGTGACTTTCACACCATGGAATGGCTGGATGGATGGGCATGAATACAACATCAGTTTCGATGCTGAACTTGTTAACGGGAACCCATCTGGCAACGTTCGATATTTCCATGCAACCTTTGCAGAGAACATCGACGTTGCTATTCTTTCTGATAGCTCAACCCGAACTTCAACGATCAAAGAAGACCTCAACATTCTCGGAATGACCTATACTGAATTCGAAATTAAAGATTGGGAGACATACCTTTTGAGTGGTTGGTTTACTCATTACGACAAGATTGTTTTACCTTGGCAAACGGATCTTGCTGCGAAAGATGGCGATGCGGGTGGCAAAGGATACTATGAGCAATTGGGAACTGCTGCGAACAAGATCACTTTGGAAGGTTTCATGTTTGCTGGTGGTACTATTCAAGCCCACCTCGGACCTCAAGGAACCCAAGTGTATGGTGAGGAAACGTCCCGTAGACTACCATTGGACTTGTTCATCAAACAAAAGAACACTGTTGATGATGCCATCACCTATTCGAATACCAATTTCGCAGACCCCTATCATCCATTGATGGAAAATGTAGATTTGGCAGCCTTCCAAGGATTTGATGCGTCTTCCACAGTTGCTCTTGCTGTTATGGATACCAGTAAACAAAGCGTGCAAACAATTCCATCCGTTTGTGGTGGAGACAGTGAATCGAAGAAAGATGGTACTCTCCAACGGATTATTCGACAGGATGGAACACTTGCAGACCAGAAGAATACAATTCTTGGTGTGTGCAGTTACCAATCTGGTGGAATAATTGTTTCAACCATGGACGTTTCAACGCACTCTGAACGTGCAGACAGTACAACCTTACCCCTTCTTGGAAACATGCTCAGCTACCAAGTTACACCTTACCCAACTGGTTTCGGTGTTCTCGGTAACGGCCTCGACTTGGCAATCAATGGTATCGTACCAGATAATGACCCAAGTACCGGCGGATATTCCGAACTTTATATGAAGAGTAATGCTGAATTGACGTTCTCCCACATTACCGAAACGTCTGAAGCCCTAGAGACCGATTGGATCATCGATGGTCCAACCTCTTGGACTGGTGCAACTATGGCAACTGGAACCGACCACATCAGCGACACAACTCCAATGGCGACATTCTGTAAGGTTGACCTTGCTTCAGCAACAGGGTGCGCTCAAGGCGAACAATGGGATATTACCCTCATTCTTCACGATGCAGCAGGCCATTCCCGAGTGATTACTGTAACCGTTGAAACCAACGATGTGTTTGCGGATTCATTCCAACCAACTGCCGATGCAGAAATCGACATGCGTGAAGGATATGCAGAACAAGTTGAGTTCATCGGAACGAACACAATCCTCGGAAAGGAATGGGACGTGAACCGAATTATTCTTGATGACAGTGGCGCAGTTACCATCTACTTTGATGCAAGTAACTCCTCTGACGAGGACTCACTTGACGGCAGTGGAATTGAACGCTATGAATGGAGAGTTCTGTTCGATGCTCCGTACGGTGACGATGACTTCGATATTACAGGTCATTCCTTTAGCCAAACAGCTGCAAGCGATGGATTGTTTGCTTACACCTTCAGTAATGCAACAGTCAAGGGTGATGACCCAACTGCTCCAAGCACGCAGATTCGAATCGAACTCGTTGTTTATGATGGTGCAGATAAATATTCTGAAACGCATAAAATGTATTTCGAGATTGTACCTGCTGATTTCGGCGACGAAGTTCCAGTGTTCGACTATTCACTTTCCGTCAACCAGGATTGCCCTCAAGCACCATGTCGCATTGAAGACGAGACCATTACCCTCATCGGTACGATCTTGGCTGGAAACGAAGGTGGAGAAGGCGACGTAACAGTTGAAATTGCTTTTTCCTCTGACACATTGAATGCTTCTGGACCTGATAAGTTCAAGGCAACAAATGATGATGTTTACCGAAAGGCAGTCAACCTAGGTGATTCAGATACCTTCTCACTTACCCTTTCCCTTGATGGCATCTATTCGAATAAATCTCTTATTCAGACGATTTACATCAAGGTCTACGAAGGAGATGAATTCAACCAACGGAATGCTGTCTACAAGCAAATTGATATTTCATTGCCTGCATGTCAGGGTGTTGAAGCCAATCTCGATGCAGAAGCAGCAGGTGGAGAATGGATTCTCGACGAAGATGGAAACTGTGCATGGTCTGGAGAATGGACCTTTGAAAATGGTGAATGGAAAGCCCCTCAAAGTACAACTGGAGATGACTCCGCAGAAGGCGTAATTGACGGCTTGCTTGTTCCTGCTCTGATTGGATTCGTTTTGGTTGTCGTTGTTCTCTTTACGCTTCTGTTTATCCGGAAGGGTTCTGAAGACGATACCAAAGACTTCTCAGTTGATGCCTCCGGATTCGGTGGCGTTATGGATCAAACAGAACAATACGTTCAGCAATTAATTGCTCAAGGCTACCCAGAAGAAACTGCTCGTGCTTATGCCCAACAGTATGCCGCACAGGCAGCAGCAGCAGCCCCAGCGGCAGCAGCACCGGTTGCAGCCGCCGCAGCACCAGCGATGGATAATGCGGTTTACCAGCAATACTACCAGCAATTTGTTTCACAGGGCTACGATGCGGAAACCGCAGCAACCTATGCGCAACAATATGCGTTACAGTATGCTCAAAGTCAACAGTGACCCACAAGTCACCGGTTTTGAGAAAAGCAGTAAGAGTGTGAGCCATACCTCGTTTTGCAACGGTATACCTTTGGACAGGAGCCATGACCGAGGGCTATGAACAGATTGAATGCCCTCGCTTTTGCTTTGCTTCTTTTACTCAGCTGCTTATCAGGTTGTATTGGTGATCTCGACGCTTCAAACGATTCAGAGAGCGATTCAGAAAATCCTTCCCAGGATGGCTCAGAAAACGATTCCGATGATGAATTAGATGACCCGAGTGATAATGCCTCAGAAAACGATTCCATTGTCGATTCTGATAATGATGCGGATAATGGTTCGGATAATGATGCAGGCAACCAGTCCGATGAACAATTGGATGGTCGTGTAGTGGAATGTCTAGATGGTTCGACGACAGTGGTTCAATGGGGGCAACAAACCTGCGCTACCCCTGAAGTCTTTGCCGCCTCTGATGTTTCTCAAGAAACGGTTAACTTGACGCTGGAATGGTACGAAATTGGCAGCATTGCTTGGGGTAATTACGGGCCAATTGAAATCTACATTATTGGTGAAAACCTTTCTGCTGCTGAAGAACTTGAAGATGAATACTGTGAACGACACAAAGCATTGGATGATAACTGGAAAGAAGAATGGGATTGCGCCAATGCCAATTATCAAATTTTCACTCAATATATTGAAGAAGGCGGCGCAGCAGTGGGGACCTTCATGAAGGCCCATACTGAATATGATTTCAGCATGCTCATCATGTCAGCAAAGTATCCTGGGCCAGATGAAGAAGATTACAAACCTGTGATGCTGCATGAATATTTCCATATTTACCAACATGCACATATTCAAGATAAATGCACTGATGATTCACGTGATGTTTGTCTTCGAGATGACAAAATGGGTGGTAAAAATACGCCCTGGTTTTCCGAAGGTGGTGCAGAATTCATGGGTCAATCCTTGTATGCTCAACAACCCGGCGTTCACGATAATTACCTTCGTGAAGTCATGGAGAGGAAACTTAATCATTCACTTGATGGTTACAAAGCTCAAGATATCCGACTTGATAATTTGACCTACCAATCTGATGTAAATGTCTATGATGTCGGCGCTTGGTTCATTGCTTTCCTCATTCACAATGAAGGTGAATCGGCTTTTCTCGAAGGGTTTTATGGAGATCTCGATGAATTTGGCTTCGATGCCTCCTTTGAGAGGAACTTCAATTCCACCCGCGACTCTTACCTCGAAGATTTTGAATTGTTTCTCGACCAGTCACGCGAAGAGATCATGTCTATTCTTCCAGAACCGACCACTGTGAATGATTCCTGAAATCATTCTTCTTCAAAGGCTTCGAAACTCTCTTCACCTTCTTCGTCAATATATCCCACTTCATCCAAGTGAGATTCGAAATCGGGGAAATTTGGTTTCCAGTTCATTGGTAGAGCAGTATCGGAATCGATGATTTTCAACATCCGCTCTTGCCATGCTTTTGGTTTTCTTTGCATGATGAACATGTAAAGAGGAGAAGTTCGAATATCGGAATGAATAATCGAATAGCCGGTGTTTGCCTCGAAATTCATTGCGCGAAGCAAGTTAAACGCTGGCCGATTGATACTGTGGAACATACGCTTTGCAGTCCGCATTCCAAACAGAACTGTGCCAAAGATTACCAAACTTGTCAGACAAAACGCTCCCCAACCCCTACCAGCAATTTGGTTAGAGAAATAGACGACAATCATCAAGACAGGTACTGTTGTTATGAGGAAAAGGAAACTTTCCGATACCGGGCCCTTGCCCATCTTAAGTTCAATTGCGCCCCAGCCGTTGTGATGCTTTTCCCAGGGTTTGAAATGTTCAGAAGTTTGGAGGTTGGCTGCAGCAATTACTTGGCTCCGTAATTGATGAATTTTAGCAATTTGTGTTGGTCCACCGTCTAACTTATCCTCGATGATTGTATCAAGGCGATACTTTGCTTCAAGGTAATGGCCCATGTCAGCGAGTAATGCTGCTTGTTCTACCAAGGGTGTCACCTCTTTGGGAAGTTGATGACGTAGGTCTTGCCACCATTGCAAACCTTCGCTAAGCAATCCCAATTCATCTGTGAGTAGTCGACCACCAAGCATCCACATTGAGGTGCGGTTTGGGTCAAGTGCAATGATCTTTCGAACTGCCGCTAATGATTTTGCTGCTTGAAGTAAAGAAGGTTTTTCTCCTTTTTGTGGAAGTGCCGTTTCAGCACACAATTGCCAAGCGTCAACATGTTCGGGATCGATCTCAACTGCTTTGAAGGCTTCTTCATATGCAGTTTCCACATCACCTTCGTCATAGGCTTCTACGGCGTTGAGATAGTGATGTTCAGCACCCATCGCTTCATCCCCTTTCAATCATCTCGGTCAGGGTTGATGAGAGGCTTTGGTGGGCGGTTATGTGCATGCCCAGGTCCATTGCCTTGTGATTTTCTAAAGTTTCGAGGTTCTCTTGACTTGCGTTCAGGTGCTCTACCTTGACCGTATGAGTCTCCGCTTTGATAGCCGCCACCGTCACTTCTTCGGTCTCGGCCATCTCGACGAGGCTGTCGTCCACCTTCGTGACGAGGAGGTCTTGCACCATCATCTCGTTGTGGAGGCCGTCCACCATCATCACTTCGAGGAGCTCGAGAACGGTCATCGCGTTGTGGAGGTCGTCCACCGTCATCGCGTCGAGGAGGTCTTCCACCATCATCGCGTCGAGGTGCTCTTCGGTCATCGCGTTGTGGTGGTCGTCCACCGTTATCGCGTCGAGGAGGTCTTCCACCATCATCGCGTCGAGGTGCTCTTCGGTCATCGCGTTGTGGTGGTCTTCCACCGCCGCCACCGCCACCGGCGCCAGAGCGAGGTGCTTGGCAGCGATTACATTCTTGACGGAATGCGAAGTTTGAGTTTTGACATTTTGGACAATCCCAATCGTTATCGGTGTAGACTTTCGTTTCTCGACCACGATCATTGCCGCCACGTCGGTCATTACCTCCGTATCGGTCATTGCCGCCACGTCGGTCGTTTCCACCATTTCGGTCATTTCCACCGCTTCGCGGAAGTCCACATGAGTTACATTCAGTTCGGAATGCGAAATTATTATTTCGACATTTCGGACAATCCCAATCTCCGCCGTTGCGGTTGTTTTGTCCACGGTCGTTTTGCTCAAAGCGTCCACCTTGGCGGTCTCTACTTTGATAGCCTTGGTTTCCACCTCTTCGGTCGTCTTGTCGAGGACCACGTCCTCCACCAGCGCCACGAGCATCTCCACAGCGATTGCATTCAGTTCGGAAAGCGAAATTGTTATTCTGACATTTTGGACAATCCCAATCTCCGCCGTTACGGTTGTTGTCTTGCCCACGGTCGTTTCGCTCAAAGCGTCCACCTTGACGGTCTCTGCTCTGGTATCCTTGGTTTCCATCTCTACGGTCATCTTGTCGAGGACTGCGTCCTCCACCAGCGCCACCAGCGCCACGAGCTTCTCCACAGCGATTGCATTCAGTTCGGAAAGCGAAATTGTTATTCTGACATTTTGGACAATCCCAATCTCCGCCGTTGCGGTTATTGTCTTGCCCACGGTCGTTTCGCTCAAAGCGTCCACCTTGACGGTCTTGACTTTGGTATCCTCGGTCATTGCCTCTTTGGCCACGGTCCGAATCACGCTCTCGACGTTCTTCACGTTGTTTTTTGGCACGAATTCCTACATTGATACCGACCAGTGAGTCGAGATCGAGTTTTCGGTCAACATGTGCGACGTGAGCGAGTGGAGAATTAGTATTTCCAAGTACTGCATCGACTTTACCGATGTAAATGCCAGTTTCAGCATTGATGATGATGGACTCTAGGGCGGGAGAAGATCCAGTAAACGAAACTAGAAATCCTCCTTCATGACTTTTTGACTCAATTACACCCGCGAACATACCTTCACCTGCTTAATGGGCCGAACCCCCTCTTTTGAGGGTGCCGGTTGGAGACATCACTCTTTTCGAGCTCTTCCTGCGAAGGCAGCACCGAGTAAAACAATGCTCAACGTTGCCATCATAGAGATGGCAGGGAGTCCTTCTTCTTCAACCGTAATCGTACTGTCATCACCATTATTATCACCGTCATTGTTCGCATATGGGTCTGGAACATATACCGACAGTGTCGTCATGGTTCCCGACTCATCAGTTGCTGTTAAGACGATGTCATAAGCGGTTACAGGAGGGTTTTGAGAGGAGCATGAAACGATATTGACATCGATCTCCCAAGCACTTCCAGCGCGCAAGAAATCGTTTGTTGTATAGCCGCATAGGCGAAGTGAGAGTGACACATCTTCACCATCGGGGTCTAACACATCACCTTGCAAAGTAAAGGTGAGACCACTTGCGTCCCACGTTGCATTTTCGCCATCAAGATTCTTCTTGACTGTGACCAGCGGTGGCAGACTTGCTTTTTCAAGGTCAAAGTCGAGCATAAAATCAAGGGCCAACATGGTTGAACTTTCAGCTTGACCCATGACCATGATTGCACCAGGAGATAATCCATCAAGAGGTAACGAAATCGTTGAAGCATCTGAAGCAAGCGTAACACTACGCATTTGGCCCATGGTATTCATTTGATGAGCGTGTGCAGAAATTTCTAATTCGTTGACTAAACCAGTTGGTGTGATGGTAAATTCGATACTGTCACCAGTTTCAGAGAGAAGACCACTTGAAGTGAATACCTCGCCAAAAGTCCAGTTTCGTGAATCGATGGACATTGAGCCAAACGGGTCGACAACGTAGCACTCCGCATCCGAAGACTGTGCTTGAGTATTTACTGTAGAGACCATCAGATCTCCTTCACCATCGAGTGAAGCACTCCATCCGGTTTCAGCGAAACTGCATTCCAATCCCCACCCACTATCGTCGGTTGCCCACATCTCTGTTCTTTCACCAGCAACGGCTAGGACATCATTACCTGAAGTCAACCCAAGTACCGGGATGACAGTTCCATCTTCTGGAGCATTCGAACTCCATTCAGGTGCATCATTTGTTTCTGGAGCCATCGTCGTGAAATCGATAAACAATTGTCGAAGAATTGAAGATTCAGAGGTTGCATAGGTAACGACTTGGTTCACTCGCAGACGACCGTCAGGAAGATATATTGCTTCAGGGCCACTCAATGCCATGTTTTCAGAAACGTTCACTGACCCGTCATTATTCGTGATCGTATCTTGAATTGAATAATTTATCATTCGCAATCCTTGCTTAAGAGGGAAATTGAGTTCAAGATGAGCATAGGACATGTTGGTAATATTCAATGCTAAAGTGAAATTAGAATCACCACTGTTCGGAAGTTGGTCGAAGCGAACGTTATTTGATTCTGCATCCGCCAAGAATAACTGGATCTGTAAGTCATCAGTCACCTCCACAGGTACTTCTTTACATCCATTTGCTGAACCAAGATTCTGGCAAGAGCGTTGTTCAGGATGGTTTGCTGGGACAAGGTCAACTTCCTCTAATCCAATTCCATCTTCGACAAAAGACATGTTGTTCCAGTCTGGAGTGCCGCGATGAGGGATACCTTCACGTATTCCTACGCGAGTGTCCATGACGCCGATACATTTCGGGCCAATTGCACGTACTGCGTCACGTTCATCAGTACTGATGTATCCATTGTCTCCGCCGGAAAGCCCTTCGAATAATCCATCGAGGTTCGCTCGAACGATTGCAGATTTGCTACCGTTGACAAATGCGTCAGCATCCATTTCAGCAACAGCCCAATCGTCACCAACGTTGATGATAAAATTAGCAAAATCATAATTAAAAAGGTCTTCAAATTTCAAACCTTCACATTCCTCTTCGATAGCAAGAGATTGTCGTCCATCCGCAGGTAATTGCTCACTTGAGTCCAAGGTGACTTGTGCTGTGAAAAGTGGTGAACATCCCATGAGAATCATTAAGAAAATCAAACCAATTGCTGTTGAACTGCGCGAGAGGAGGTGTGTGAATCTATACCGGGTGTGTCCTGCCATACCTAACCGTCATCATCCAGCCTCAAAGAGGCTTTCGACGAAAAGTAGTGGAGATGAGTGATTTTTATCACGGGAGAATTTTTTCCATTCTTCGAATAAAGAGCCAAGATGGAACAAGTGTCCAAGCCAAAGCCATAGCCCAGGTTTGCCATACTGCAATGCCTCTGTCGATTTGCGATAAGCGGGTTTCAAGCAAATGATGGTACACGCCGTTGGGTGAGAGTAAATCTAATCCACCTTCTAAAACGACCCACGCAGCATCGTTTTCTTGGCCGATGGATACACCTGAAGCATAGGCTACCATGGTTGTGACCAGAGCCCAAAGGAATGTGAAAAGGAACCAAAGGCCAACTCCAAAAGAGATTGCAGTTCCTTGATCACGTGTGTATGATGAGGCTAAAAGAGTGAACAAAACATACCAAAGTAGAATCAATGCCGTCGAGATAAAATATACCAAACAGTCACCCAGAGAAGGCCAATCACCCATACGATATCGAACGATGAGTACAGAAAGAACCAGTAGAATCCATGTCGGAACCAAGATGGCCCTCCATGAGCCGAGAATCATTGCAAGAGCTTGATGAGCACGAGGCATTGGTTGAGAGAGGCGTAGTTCTAACACACCACTGGCTCGTTCACGACTCACTGAATCGTATGAAAGTAAAACTGCACACATTGTTGCTCCAAACACGACGCCTAAACTCGCATAGAACAACACCTCCATTGGACTTTCAGGTTGATGGCCACCCGGTAGGACAATATTTGGGTCAGAAAAACCCCAAGCCATCCCAGGAATAAACAGCAACAAGATTGGTAGCATGATGTACATCCGTGTAGAGAATAAACGTTCTCGCATGAGGCGTTTTGCAAACACCATGATTCGAGAGAAATCACTCATTCTTCTTCACCTCGGAAATTTCGCAGTGGCATGACAGCAGTCGAAGATACTTCGAGTCCTACATCCTCAATCGATTGGCCTGTGGCCGCACATAGCATCTCAATCACATTTGGTTGTCGGATGGTCCATGAGGTGATTTCGATTCCATCAGCGACTAAATTCTTTAACAGTCCGGGTTCACTTTTATTGAGCACTGCTCGCCATTCCCCGGAGGATTGTTCAACTTCAATGAGTTCTGCAGTCGATACATATTTCGAGAAATCAGGTGCCTTACCTTCACCTGAAACCTCAGTCTTTTTCTCGAGATTAAGTTGTTCAGCAACTTCTAGCATGGTGCCTTCAGCAAGGATTTGTCCTCGGTGCATAAGTGCTAAGCGACCAATGATTCCAACCAACCCTTCGACTTGATGCGATGAAATCACAATGGAGACACCTTTGTCTGTTAATTTCCCAAGTAAGACGATAAATGCAGCAGCTGCAACCGGATCTAATCCATTCAATGGCTCGTCAAGTAAGAGTATATTTGGCGAACCGAGTAATGCAGCGGCAAGAGTGAGTCGTTGGCGCATACCTTGACTTAATTCATTCAAGGGGGCATCGATTCGACTTCGCAATCCCACCAGTTTCAAGAGTCCATCAATCCGTGATTCATTGACTTGACGCATCTCGCCGATCTCTAACAATGCATCACGTACGGTTTTCCTTCCTTGCCAGCGTACTTGTTCTGGCATATGCCCAACCATATTTCTCAAGTTCACATCTGAAAGTACAGCGCTTGAGTTCTTTTCGGATTCATAGATGGACCCTTCTTGAAGTGGGAGAATACCTGCCATCATGCGTAACAGCGTTGTTTTTCCAGCACCATTTGGGCCGACGAGGCCCAAAATCGTACCTTTGTGAAGAGAAAGGTTTGCTGAAAAAATACCTTGGCCACTGATTTTACGCCAAGGCTTGAACGCCAATGGTGCGTACAAAGAGTGTCGATATGTTGCATCCTTGAGCCGTAATACAACCTCCTCCATACTTCGGCCACACCGTCAGGGTTTGACAAACTACCGTTTGAACATGGTTCAAACCCCAAGACTCTTGATGAACACCTCTCTTCCAAAGACGGGTTGAAGATGATTGGGTATTTTGTTCCGACCCTTTTACTCATTTTAGCAATCGTGTTTGTGATTTTTTTTGAAGGTCGTAAATTGGAAGAAGACGCTCTCTTTGATTGGAGAAGTGGATTCGGCCCGATGGGGTTTGAAGCACTTGTAGCCACACTTGTACTGATGTGGTTTGTCCCTGGAGGTATACTTCTCATTGGACCAGTGATGCTTCTTCTTTCTGCGCTTAGTCCAGCCGGCCGATTGGCTTGGACTGAATTCAAGCGGCCACGTATTTTGGTGAGCGTTTGTTTGGTACTCATGGTTGTTGCAGGTGGTTTTACACCAACATCTTCTCCAACTTCACCTTCTGAATGGGGCGAACCCTTGTTTACAGAGAACCCAAATGCACCTTTTTATCCAGCAGGAGAGCAATACACCTGGCTGATGTTACCTGAATCGGGAGGCATCGATGTCGAGATTGTTCAGTCGCTCTCACTTCGATTACCTTACCAATACGGGCCGCTGGGTGCAGAATCTTCAGCCTTCATGCTTGCATCACTGCTTGATATGGAGCAAGGTCGATTGAATCAAGCAGTTGAACTACTGGACCAAGAATTGTCGGCTTTCCGTCTTGATGTTGATGAAATGAAATTGGAACCGATGTTGGTAGAAAGTACGCATCGTTACTCTTCAACAGAAGCCTCTGTCGATCAAGTTGTCAGTGTCCGTATGTATGAATTGCGAAGTCTCTCGATTGGTGCAAACGAAGATGGAGTGAAAGTAGGTGAAATCCTTTGTTTAGGCGCGAGTAATTGGGGCGGTGAACTCGATGTTTTGGTCATCGTTCGCCCTATCGGCCACCCGGGACTCTCGAACGATCGCTTTGCAGAGTCGTTGGTGTTTGATTGGCTTTCTGCTTGAGCAGTGTCCCTTTTAGTGTTTGGCAGAGGCCATTTTAAAAGGAGATTTAGGGTGCCCTAAACTTCATATACCGCAGGATTTAGGGCGCCCTAAACCAGTAGGTCAGATCATGAGCACAAGAACGCTAAAAACAACATTGCTCGTATTTTTAATCGCCACTGCCTCTCTTGCAGGTTGTATCGGAAGTGAAGATGAAAAAGAAACTCCTGATTTAGAAGATTTTGTCATCGCATACAGTGTGAAAGACGATTACACGAATGTCGATGAGAATCCTCAACGATTAGCCTCCTACTTGAGCGAAGAACTCAACATGGATGTTACACTTTACCCAATTGACTCCGAAGGCGCAGCTCTTGAAGCGCTTCGTTTCGGTAACGCAGACATGGCTTTCATGGATGGCGGTGCTGCTTGGGTCGGTTGGCAACAATACGGTCTTGAGGCACTTGCTGCGGACCAGAAATCCGATGGCAGAACCTATTACAGCGCTCATGCAGTTGTCTTGAAAGACTCTGATATGGCTGCTGCATACCTCGACGATGATCCAACAACCGATCCATTCTCTCTACTTGCAGGTAAGACTTCGTGCCACACAGGATGGCTGAAATCCGCAGGAATGTTACTCCCAATGGGCTTCCTTATTGGAAATGGATACGCAAATGTTATTGGCGACTCCAGCGATGTTGAATCACTTCGTAACACGATTACCAACTTTTTCAGCGAAGACTCAAGTATTCCCGATTCAGGAACTCCTTACTATTCCTACTCTGGAGCAGTCAAGTGCCTTACTGAAGGTGTTGGCGATGTAGCCTTTGCTAAGGATTCAACCGTTGCTTCATACTGTGGTAACGACAACGTTACCGACAACCTCGATTGGTGTTTGCCTGAATCGGATTACATCTTGCTTCCTTCATATGGAAATGCTCCATCACACCCCGTGATGTATAATCCAGAATTTATGACTTCTGACACAATTACGAAAGTGCAAAATGCTTTGGTTGCTATGAAAGATTCAACAGAAGGGGCTGCAATTCTTTCTGACGTTCTCAACACACCTGCAATCTCTGCTACCAATGCACTTGATCACCTTGGCTCATACGGGAATCTGATTGAAGATGTCCCTGGAATCTCAGCCTATTACAGCACAAAATTCTCGATTAATGAGACCGTAGCTCCGACAGTTTCGAACATCCGAATTGCTTTTGAACTGAAAGATGACTACACCAATGCTGATGTAAACCCGCAAATCCTCGCTGATTACATCGCTGAACAAACCGGTGTAACTGTGACTTTGTATCCTGTTGCATCTGAAGGTGCCATTATCGAAGCACTTCGCTTTGGTAACGTCGACATCGCCTTTATGGATGGAGGAGCCGCTTGGGTTGGTTGGAAAGAATACGGTCTTGCCTCGATGGCTGCAGACCAGAAATCCGATGGACGTACCTATTACAATGCACATGCAGTCGTTCTGAATGGTTCAGATATTGCCGAGGCTTATCTTGATAATGATTCAGCAACCGATCCATTTGCATTGATGGCAGGAAAGACTTCCTGTCACACTGGTTGGCTCAAATCCGCTGGAATGTTACTGCCAATGGGTCACTTGATTTCCCAAGGCTATGCTCCAGTCGTTGGACCTCAGGATGATATTGAATCTCTTCGAGACACGATTCATGCTTTCTTTAACGAAAATGCAAGTATTCCTGATTCGGGAACTCCTTACTACTCCTACTCCGGAGCAGTCAAGTGTCTTACTGAAGGCGTTGGTGAAGTCGCCTTTGCTAAGGATTCAACCGTTGCTTCATACTGTGGTAACGACAACGCTACCGACAACCTCGCTTGGTGTTTGCCTGAATCGGATTACATCTTGCTTCCTTCGTATGGTGCAGCTCCTTCCCACCCAGTGATGTATAATCCTGCTCAACTTGATGTTCAAACACGTACAGCAATTCTCAACGCATTGCTCTCTTTGAATGACGAAATGTATTTGGAAAATTACACTATGCAAGGACAAACATTTACTGGATGCTACAATACGGTTTCGCACATAGTGGACAGCACCTCTCCACAAAACCACTGCGGAGATCAAATCCTTCAGAATGTTCTCAACACACCCGGATTAGTAGAGGCGAATACCCAAGATCATCTTGGAAGTTACAGCAGTCTCATCAGCGCGATTCCAGGGATCTCAGCTTACTTTGACTCAAAGTTCGAAATTGCAGAATGATGACTGAAGACACCTTTGAAAATACATTGTCGGTGAAATGGCCCTTGTCCTCACCCTTTCGGGGCCATTCCACTGACTTTTTGTAGAGATATAAATGAATGAGAGTTAATTGTTTTCCATTTCCACCCAACCGTTTCAAAAAGTAAAGGCAGCAGGACAGCATGAGGGGAATCTATGGAAGACTCGGTACTTACCCTCAAGAACTTGAGTGTAGGCTATGATGAACCGTTGATCTCCAATATCAATGTGGAAGTTTTCCCCGGTGAAATTATAGCGATTCTCGGTCCATCTGGGATAGGGAAAACAACGTTGATTCGTACGATTTCAGGGCTTGTTCGACCTCTTTCAGGTTCTTTTGACTTGAAGGTCGAGAAGCGAGGTGGGCTCGGTTATATTCCTCAGCGCTTGGGATTGGTACGTCATGCAACTGTTGCGCACAATGTTTCACTCGGTGCCCGAACACGAATTAAGTTCTCACTCAACATGTGGAAGGAACGTTCACAGAGAACAATGGATGCATTACGTATGCTCGGGATTGCTGAAAAGTCAAATGAACCAGTTCGGCGATTATCCGGTGGACAACAACGCCGTGTCGCCACTGCTAGAACGTTGGCTCAGAGGCCACAATTGATGCTGGCAGATGAATTCCTAGGTGAACTTGATCATTCAAATGTTGAAATTGTATTCAAAGCAGTACAAACATTGGTCGAGAATGGAACGGCAGTCATTATGGTTGAACACCATGATGATAACGCTCAATTATTCGCTACTCGTATTTGGAATATTAAAGGCGACACACTTGAAGACTTCTCACTCGAAGAGTGGAATATTCGTACACTTGGGGGTGAAGAGGAATGAAATATCGCCTTTTCGGAATTATATTCATTTTGCTGTTTTTGGCTTGGCATACGTTGAACGGTTTAATTGAAGGGGACTGGGGCCGACTTGGGGGTGGATTTGAAAATCTCTCTGTCTTCTTTTCAGAAAGTATGTGGCCTCCAAATTGGAGTGTTCTTGAAGCTCGCTCGTATCCAGTATGTGAATCGGATATCGAATTTTTCTGTTCAGTTGGTTATCTTGGTATGATGGAAACCATCAAAATTGCTTTTGTTGCTACCATTCTTGGTTTCATAGGTGCTTTGTTCTTTTCATCTCTTGCCGCACGTAATCTTGTGCCCCTTTATGTCGCTATCCCAGTACGAATTTTACTCTCAGCGACTCGAAGTCTTCCAAGTCTTATCTGGGCAATTTTATTTGTTATTGTAATCGGCTTTGGACCTCTTTCAGGAGTCTTGGCAATGACCTTCTACACGGTTGGGTATCTTGGTAAATTACAATATGAAACCTTTGAAGGAATGGCGAGTGATTCTTTGGAAGCAAGTCGAGCAATGGGCCTTTCACGAAGTAGTATTCTGCTTAATGTGGTCATTCCAGAAAACAGTAATCATCTCTTGAGTCAACTGATGTTCATGTTTGAATACAATGTTCGGCATGGAACTGTAATTGGAATTGTCGGCGCTGGAGGGATTGGATATTACATCAGTACATATCTCAAATTTCTCCAGTATGAGAAAGTCTTTGCGCTCCTCATTTTGATCTTTGTCGTCGTTGTTATCATCGATTTACTCTCAATGATGGTTCGTTCGTTTGTGAACGATGAAGGAGATGTACGACGTCCGACCTGGTTGAATTTTATTCTTACACCTAAAGAAGAGTGAAACTCTCTTTGTCAAGGTTCACTCGGCAGCAATGTGAAGTGAACCTTGTTTGTAAAACACTTGAATCCGGTTTGGAACTTTGCGAGTTAATGCCGCAACTGCTTGATAGACTTCATCTTCTTTGACTTTGAAAGACTTGGCTGCTTTAGGAGTTGACCAAGCGACGTTCTCGAAATCTGACTGACGAATCCATTCAAAGATACGCGCTTCCAGTTCAGTTAATTCTTCCGCCATGAATACCGCAGAGCGATTCCCCTCAAAACAGCACCGATTGATTTGAGGTTGAAATCAGAAGGGTTCAGTGGAGTGCAACCATTCTTCTGCAACACTCTTCAGCATCAATGAAACCGTCGAGTAGAGTATTAAGCGCCTTTGTGAATGGAATTTCGATTCCTAAATCTTCTGCTCTTTCGCCAAACATTCGAGCTGCTCGGACACCTTCTGCAACCATGTGCATTTCTTCAAGGGCTTGTTCAATCGTGAGTCCAGTGCCCAGTTTTTCACCCATTGAACGGTTTCGTCCATGAGGGGAGGTTGCTGTAACATACAAGTCGCCAAGCCCTGCTGGGCCGAAAGCAACTTCTGCTTTTGCTCCAAGTTGTGGAAGTAGAATACAACCTTCTTTGAACCCAGCCATGAAAATAGCGGCTTTGAGATTGTCTCCACCAAGAGTCCCAATTTGTTTCAAACCGTCGACCAGTCCGCATGCAAGAGCGACGACATTCTTGAACGCCCCCCACAATTCTGCTCCGGCAGGATCTGCTGCAGGATGCAAAATGAAGGTTTGCGTGGTCAACGTTGTTGCTAGGTGTTGTGCTACTGAGACATCTTCGCTTGCCACAAGAGCCGTTGTCATCACGCCACTTGCAGCTTCAGGAGCAATTGTTGGTCCCGTAACTACAGCAAGAGGATTACTTTTGCCAGCATCTGATAATTTTTGTTGAATGGCTTCTGAAATTAATTTGTTTCCATCGGCTAAGCCTTTGGCTAAATCTAGGATAACATGGCCAGGACGAAGGTGAGGAATGATCTGGTCGACCACTCCTAAGATGACGGATGAAGGTACGGCTAAAACAACAATTTCAACACCTTCCAATGCTTCTTCGAGATGCATGGTCGCTTCAAGCCCTTCAACCGGATGGTCAGGGAGATATTTTGTGTTGACAGAATTCATGGTGATGGATTCGTAGACTTCCTGTTCCACAGTCCATCCTTTGACATGGTGGTTATCTGCTAACCACATGCGAGCAATTGCAGTTCCCCAATTTCCTAAACCTAAAATCGCAATGTGTGCCATAGAGAACAAGCGGAACGCCGCTCACTTTACTTATGTTAATTGCCACTCATTCGAGGTGCAAGGGTGCGGTTTCCGATGGGAATGAGATTTTGCAGACTTCAAAATAAATCGTCGTCATCATCTGTATCAAGGTCGAATACATTGTCATCTTCTTTCTTCGCCGCCTTCTTTGCAGCACCTTTCTTTGCAGGTGCTTTCTTTGCAGGTACTTCCGCTTCAACTGGTTTTTCTTCTTCAACTGGCTGTTGTTCAGCGTCCTCGTTTTCTTCTTCAGCGAGTTTAGCACTTTCTTCCTCGCGAGCAGCCAATGCTGCTGGCGTCGTTCCGGTTTGAGCAGCAAGTGCCCGACGACGGTCCTCACGTGCTTTGCGTTCGAGTTGTCGGTGGCGTGATTTTTCGATGCTTTGTAGCATGTACATAGCATCGTGTTCTAACAGTGGAGAGTCAGAAATGAGTGTGATGTCAAGCCATCCACCGTCTTCAACAATGAACTCAGCAAGTGGCTCGAAGTTCAAATCAGACTTCTTGATTTGCGTGTAATGCATGGCGTTACCGGAGCGATGTTCTACGCCAGAGAAGTGACAGTAGAATTCTTTTGTTCCAATTGTTTCACGAACTTCGTCAAACAATTCTCCATAGTCTTCCGAAGTTCGCATTTTACCATGGCCACGAGCGTGAATATGGGCGATATTGAGCACAGGGATTGTTCCTTCAACGTGATTGACAACTTCCAAAACTTCTTCTAAGCTGCCCCACAATTCCTGGCGACCTGATGTTTCAACGCCAATTTTTGACGGTGTTCCATCTTTAATCCAAGGGAATACTGGGAATTCATCTTCATCATCATGCCAAATTTCATGGACACGATCGACGATACCAGCGAAGACATTGGCGACCTGTTCATTTGCAGCACTCCCGGGGCTCATGCCTCCATAGTGACCGGCGTGAAGGGTGATGTGTCGTGCATTGATGGTTCGAGCAGCCTGTAGAGTTGTTTCGATTTTGGTCATTGAACGTCCACGTTCAACTCGGTTACCAAGAAGTTCTGAATAGTAAGGTCCGTGAATATTCATTTCGAATTCGGTTTTATTTGCAAGAACACCGGCTTGCCAATACTGTTCGAAGTGTTGCGGAGCGACCATACGAACGGTTTGGACTTCCATTGTTTCTAATCCAAGAGAGATAATATCGTCCATTCCTTCAACGATAGTACGTCCTTTACAAGACAAAGGAACGCCTGCAGGTCCGAGTTTAATTGGCATAATTCACAACTCCGCAGGAACGACCCAAGGGTCTTCCTATGATAACCCCTTTCCGTTGGCTGTCCGCTGTAATTGTCTTTTTTAGCCCTCTCATCGTTAATCAATTGCATACGACCATTGATGAACTCCTGCCGCGGAGGGTGGTTCATGGACGAACAAGTCGAAGCCGCAGTGACCGCTTTCCAGAACGGAATGCCTGTGTGTTTATTTGATTCTGAAAAAAGGGAAGGAGAAACTGATTTATTGTTTCCTGCACAAAATGCAGTCCCTGCAACAATGCGTCAATTACGGATGGATTGTGGGGGCCTTTTGTTTCTCGCAATTGGTCATGAAATCGGTGAATTATTTTCTTTACCGTTTCTCCAAGACCTCCATACGCAAAAGTCTCTTACCGAACAATTCCCAGTACTCACGCACCTCGTTACCAATGATCTACAATATGACTCACGTTCCGCTTTCACCTTGTCGATGAATCATCGAGATACCTATACCGGCATCACCGACCATGACCGAGCCCTTACGACTCGTCGATTTGCGGAATTATCCGCTGAGTTGACCGATGCAGGAATTTCTGGAAAGGAGGCACAATCTGCTTTGGGTAAGGAATTCCGAACTCCCGGCCATATCCCCATCTGTCGTGAAACAGAGGGCGGACTTTCACGAAGACAAGGCCATACTGAATTGGCTGTTGGACTTTCACGCCTTGCAGGTCTAACACCTGTTGTGATTGGAGCAGAGATGTTGCAAAGTGATGGTGATGACGCTCTTTCAGTCGCTGATGCGCGTCTTTGGGCGCAAGAACGAGGCATTCCCTTCATTGAAGGCGCCCAGTTAATTGAAGCCTTGAATTCATGATGATTGGAACATCGGCATGCCGGTAAAACCTTGAGGGACTATACTTTCACAACAACAGGTGAGCAGATGAAGCGGGTCATGGCGGTCGGAGTTTTTGACTTACTTCATGCAGGTCATTTGCACTACATGGAACAGGCAAAATCGCTTGGAGATCATCTCACCGTCGTCGTTGCCCACGATGATACAGTACGCATGCGCAAGCATGAACCGGTCACCGGTCAAGAACTTCGTCGCAGAATGGTTGAAGGATTGAAACCGGTTGATGAAGCCATTATTGGAAATCCACCTGATGTGCCAATTTTTGACATCTTGCCTCATGTTAAGCCCGATATCATTGCTTTGGGATATGACCAAGAACACGCTGAAGACAGAATCCGTTCAAAATTAGACCAACTCGGATTTGGCCATATTCAGGTGACTCGTGTTGAAGGATTATCCGATGATTTGGACGGTACGCGAAAGATTATCGCTCGAATTCTTCAACTTTCTACCCAATCGGATACGGAGGAGGATGCTTGATGTTCACCGGCATTATTCAAGGGACTGGGACAGTACTTGGTATTGTAGAAAAACAGAGTATTCATACTTTACAACTCGAATTGCCGAGCACACATCTCTTGGAAACAGGCGCAAGTGTCTCGATTGATGGCGTGTGTCTTACTGCAGTGACCATTCAAGATTCAATTGTTGAGTTCGATGTCATTTCAGAAACACTCACTCGAACCACTCTTGGCCATCTGAGCGTCGGTCAGCATGTGAACGTCGAACGCTCTTTGAAATTTGGAGATGAGATCGGTGGTCATTTACTTTCAGGCCACATTATGGCGACAGGTATTCTGCATTCCAAAAAAGAACACGGTGAAGGTGTTGACTATACTGTACTTGTTCCTGAGAATACCAGGAAATACGTGATGGAAAAAGGGTACATAGCGGTTGATGGCATTTCGTTAACCATCGGAAAAGTTGACGAAGGTGCATTTTCATTACACATTATCCCTGAAACACTCCGCTTGACCACACTTGTCGACAAAGAAGTTGGCGATGCAGTCAATCTTGAAATCGATTCCACAACACAAACCATTGTAGCAACAGTAGAACGTGTTCTTGAAGAAAAAAGGAGTTAATCAAATGCCAAATATCGCCCTCGTCTGTGGTTCATTCCATCGTGCTGAAATCGAACGCATGCTTACATGGGCTCGTGATGAAGCCCTACAGCACGGTCTCGAGATTGTTGATGTGACGTGGGTGCCTGGTGCAATGGAAGTTCCTCTTGCCCTTGACCGTCAGTTATCTGATGATGAGATCGATGGCGCTGCATGTCTTGGCATCATTGAAAAAGGACAGACTCAACATGGTTTGGCAATGGGTCAAGCCGTCATCAAGACCATCATAGAATTACAACTCGTTCATGAAAAGCCAATTGGGCTAGGGATTATCGGGCCAGGTGCAGAACCAGAACACATTGAACCACGACTCGAAGCGCATGCTCGAGCTGCTGTTGCTGCAGTCGCATCAATGCTTCAATGAATCACTCATTGAGGTTTCAACATGCAAGTATCAAGGTTTCAGCAATTACGTGCAAACCCCTTGTTCCGATCGTTCATTGTTTTCTCAATTTTCAGGGCGTTCTATGGTGTTGGAATTCTTGCAGTCACCTATTTCCTTTCCACTTCCGCCGAAGCACCTTTACCCGTTTCAATCGGCTTCCTTCTGCTTTCCATGGTCTTTTCTCGTTGGCTGTTTAAACAAATTAAAGGTCGGAATAATTCGATTGATACCTCAGAATCCGTCGAATGATTTCTAATGTTTCGATGTCAATGTTCAAGTGATGAATCCCCGTAACAAGGTTGTAGGAGATACATATCATGTCAAAAGTTCACAATGTCATCATCATCGGTTCGGGGCCTGCAGGATACACCGCTGGACTGTATGCAGCCCGAGCAATGCTTGAACCACTTATGTTTGCAGGCTATATGTCTGGAGGTCAGTTAATGCTTACTTCGGACGTAGAGAACTTCCCTGGATATCCAAAGGGCATTGGAGGTCCTGAGATGATGATGGAATTAAGAGAACAAGCCGAACGGTTTGGACTCGAAGTTCGTGACCAAAATGTTGAATCCGTCGACCTGTCTGAACAACCTTACAAAGTGGTTGTCGAAGGTGAGACGTTCCTTACCCAAGCGATTATTGTTTCCACTGGTGCAGAATCAATTTGGTTGAATGCTCCAGGTGAAGAAGCACAGAAAGGGAGAGGGATTTCGACCTGTGCAACCTGTGATGGTGCGTTTTTCAAGAATGAAGAAGTGATGGTCATTGGTGGTGGTGATTCTGCTTGTGAAGAAGCAACTTTCCTCACACGGTTTGCTTCCAAAGTAACACTTGTTCACCGTCGAGATACTTTCCGTGCCTCAACCATCATGTATGAGCGGGCAGCTAAGCATGAGAAAATTGAAATCAAAACCTTCCGCCAAGTGAAGGAATGGCTTTCAGACGAAAAAGGTTTGACTGGCGCTGTACTTGAAGATCCAAGAGATGGAACAACCGAAAATATCAATGTTACGGGCGCTTTTATCGCTATCGGTCACAAACCAATTACAGGATTCCTTGAAGGGCAAGTCGAGGTCGATGAAGAAGGCTATATTCTTCACAAAAAGCACACGATGACTTCTGTTGAAGGTGTTTTTGCTGCTGGAGATGTCGTTGATACCCGTTACAAACAAGCAATTACTGCTGCCGGCATGGGCTGTCAAGCCGCTATGGATGTCGAAAAGTGGCTTGAAGATCAACATTGACCTCTCAATGAGTTTATGTTCGCGCCCTGCTTGGACAGTTTGGGATTGCTTGTGGATATTGATGTACAACGTTATGCGCGTCACATCACCTTGCCACAAGTTGGGCTTGAAGGGCAACGACTGCTTTGTCAATCGAGCGTGTTAGTTATCGGGGCAGGAGGGCTTGGAAGTCCAGTCCTCCTCTATCTTGCAGCGGCTGGAATCGGTCACATTGGAATTGTTGACGATGACACTGTCGATCTCTCTAATCTTCAACGTCAAGTGATTCATTCGACTTCCGCTGTCGGCCAACCAAAAGTAGAATCTGCTCGTAACCGCCTCCTTGAATTAAATCCTGAGTTGAAGATCTCCACTTTTGGAATCCGTTTGACGCCAGAACGTATTGAATCAATATTTAGTGAAGGTTGGGATGTTGTAATTGATGGAACGGATAATCTCCCAACACGGTACCTCATTGACGATGCATGCTTTTTGAATAATACGCCTTGGGTGTATGGTTCTATATATCGCTTCGAAGGCCAAGTAAGTGTTTTCAATTTCAAGAATGGCCCTTGCTACCGTGACCTCTTTTCAGAACCACCACCGCCACAATCTGTTCCTTCATGTGAGCAAGGTGGCGTACTGGGAGTGTTACCCGGTGTTATTGGTTCGTTACAAGCCAATGAAGCCATCAAAATCCTTCTTGGACTCGGTGAAGTCCTCAGCGGTCGTCTTCTCATCTATGATGCTGAATTGATGACCTTTGAAACCCTTCGATTCTCACATAACTCTGAACGTGATGTTATCTCTGATTTAGCACTGAGTACAGCCATGTTTGACGATGAAGCATGGTGTATGAGGCTGACGCGGATGGGTTATATTGATGAAGGAGATACTTCTGCAACCAAAACAATGTTCAATTCTATTTCAATGAATGAGTTTGTCAAACGCAGAAACACCGGCTGGATGCCCTTCATTCTCGATGTTCGTTCTGAAAGCGAGTATCAACGAGCACATGTTGCTTCCAGTGATTTACAAATCAATCATGAAGCAGTACTTTCTATGACGGATTCAATTCCTAAAGACAGGGATGTAATCGTCCTCTGCCGAAGCGGAATGCGTTCGCAAATGGCAGCGATGTTTTTGATTAAAGCAGGCTATGAAGGCTCTTCACTGTATAATCTCGAGGGAGGCATCATTGCTTGGAAATCGGTCGCTCCAGACGAAATTGTTCGTAATTGATACGGCTTTACTTTTCGAACCTGAGAATTAAGCATTCATATCCTTTGACAAGGGTGAGGTTCAAGTCTCTACCGCCTCCCCTGCAAATGAAGGGAGGGAGTTTATGGCCAAAGTCATCGTTGCAGACGAAAATGAAGGTCGCCGTTCTCTTCTTGCCAATACCCTTGAGCGTGAAGGGTTCGATATTACACGTGCTGCTACTCTTCGACAGGCTGAAGGCACAGCTCTTGTCATTATGCCAGAAGTCGTTTTGATCGATGGAGAATGGAAAAACGGTGATGCCATCGATGCAGCCCAGCGTCTAATGGGTGATCCGGAGTTTGCTTTCAAGTGCCGCATTGTCATTCTTGCACGAAATGTTTCGCAAGAATACCGAGTGAGTGCGGCTCAATCGGGTGTGTCTGAAGTCATATCTAAACCGGTTGATATGAAGGTCTTAATTGAGCAACTACACAAACATACTCGGAAGCAATTTGTTCCACCTCCAGCAGATGTGGCTACGGGACAGAGTGGTGGGGGAAGTTTCGATGTCTCAATGACCATGGGTGACAGTACATGGGCCCTTCCAATGTTGAAAGGGCTCGTCGGACCAGAAAAAATCAATACGAACTTTATTGATGAAATCCTTTCACAAATGGGGGCTGAAGGCTTAGAAGTTGACACTGAAATGGACACCACTGCCATGTCATCAATGCTTCGCTTAGCTCTCAATAAGTTAGTAGAACAAGCAAGTGCTGATGGTGAACTCATTCCTCCAAACCAACTCGCTGAAGGGGCTTTGCCACAAGAACAAACTCCCTCTGGGCCTTCTTCTCCAAGTCAATCTAAGCGAGGGGCACCTCTTGGCGGTAACGCTGCACAGGATATGAAACTAGGAATCACTTCATCAATGGGAGGGATTCTTGAAGCACAAGCGCAAGGGATTGCAGATGAAGTCGAAGGTATGATGGACTCCATCCTTGATGAACAACCTGATCTTATCGCTTTACACGGCTTTGAAACGATGGTTCCTATCGATCCACAGGTTCTTGCATTAACACGTTTAACAACAGAAGTTGTTTCAGACCTCATGTGGAGTCTTGGTCGGCCTGGTGCTGTTTCTGATCTGACTCTTCTTACACAAGTCGAAGATGCTGCACAGATGTTGAGCGATGTATTGGCGGCTTTACCTGAGGCTGAAGAAGAGGAATGAGTATGGCGAAGTATTCAATTCCACGACCCAATGAATTGAGACTTGTTGATCGAAAGTCAGACCTCGATGAACTCAAAAAGAGTCAGCCGAAAATCTATCGTTGGCGAGCTTTAATTGGTGTCTTTGTACTTCTTCTCTGCACTTTGTGTGGTTTTTTGTTGTTTCGAGATGCTGTAAATATTCTGTTTTGGTTTGAAGATTTAGGTCCAATGGGTCCGATTGTGTTCACGCTTGCACTTTCATTGGCAGTCGTCATTATGCTACCAACTCCTCTCATCAAAGTTGCAGGAGGTGCGATTTTTCCGTTTTGGATTGCTGCCGCTGCCAATTTTGTGGCATCTCTTCTTGGAGGCTTGATCGCCTTTATTCTCGGCCGTTGGCTTTTTCGAGACACCATCCAACGTTCAATCAAGAACGATAAGAGACTACAAAACATCGAAACAGCCCTCACAGTCGATGCAATGAAAATCTCAGTTTTGGTTCGACTATCCCCTTTGATACCTGACGAATGGCTCAATTATTTGATGTCTGCAACGCCGGTTAGCCTTCGAGTGTACATGATCTCAAATTGTTCAGGACTTGTCTATTCGTTAGCTTACGCCTACTATGGTCATGCTTTGGGCCGCTTCGCACTTAATTCCTCAGGGATTGAAGGTATGAGTTCAACGCCAATGGGGAATGCAATGCTCATCCTAGGAATCTTCGCCTCGATACTTGCGACGGTAGTGGTGACACGTGTGTCGATGAAGGCGCTTCAAGATGCAGTTCCTGAAGAAGAATGAAACCCTTTTTTGGTGTCACACTCCGTACCATTTAGCCGTCGCGTTTGTATGGGGGAGGCCTATGGCTAAACCATGAGCCAAGGAGATTTACCGGCTATCCATGGAACCGATTGGACTCCAAAGGAGCCATTGGTTTTCTCTCAACCTTTGCATGCAGATGCTGCACGAACAGAAATTTTACGTTTTGCAGCTCAACGACATGACGGTCATCTTTTCCTTATGGCGAATGTGTGGGATGTCTTGATTGAAAATGAATCCAAACAATTTGAGGGCCCTTCATGGCACAAGTTTAGTCAGCGGTTTGTTGACGCAGTTCAACGAGGCTTAGTTGCCCAAGTCGATGCTAAAATGAAAGACGATGCCGATATCGAAGTGATTCCTCGTCGAAATCTGACCATGTTTTTGGATCGTAGGTCTCAACACTTTTTACTCGATTTAAGGCTCGTATTCCGTCGTTTAGCCCATTACATGTCCGTCACCATTGACCAACGTATTGAATGGCAAACCATGATGACTCGGACGCGGATGTTGGATGGTGAATTAAAATCTATTTTTTCAGAGGGACTTGAAACTCCAGATGGATCTTCATTTGGAGGCAAAGGTTTCCGTTCAACTTGGCAGGAAGGCGTTGTCGCAGTGGCTACGGCTCTCAATCGTCAACCGGACGCTCCTCGTGATGCTCGCCCTGGAAAAGGCTACGACGGCGACCTTGTCGCTCCAATGATTCGGGACATAGGTCTTGGATTAGCAATGGGTGATACCTCATTGGATGTCATGGCTGCCAATTTAGGAAAAGTCGGTTCAAACCAAAATGGAGGTTGGGATGATGCAGGTGGTCGAGACTTGCACGTTGGAGCATGGCATGTTGGCGTACTCCCTCCTACTGCTCCTCTACCAATTGCCAGTGTTACGATGACTGGTCTTGCTTTTGCTGCCTGGCATCAAAAACTGGAGCGGTTCCAAGTGGCTTGTATTGGAGAAGGTGCTTCGTCTTCTGGAGAGTTCTGGGAAGCAATGAATCTGGCTGGAGCACGAGGCCTTCCAATCACCTATATTCTTCAAAATAATCAGATTGCTTTAGACACCTCTCCAATCAAGCAATCCGGTGTTGAGGTTTGGGCCGATAAGGCCGATGCAATGGGTTTTCCAGCATGGACCATCGATGGTTCAGATCCTGCTGCATGGTATGCAAGTACAGCCAGTGCTCGAGAATTTGCTTTGAACGGTGGCGGTCCAACGCTCATTCATGTCGAAACAATGCGGGGATGTGGCCATGCACATCATCATGATGATTTGTATCTCGGAAACGAATCAGGAACACCTCCAGGTTATGTCGATCGTGATTTACTCGCCTATTGGGAAGCAAAAGACCCGATACCAACTCATCGCCAATTACTTCTTGACCTTGGTCTCGAAGAAACAGTCTTATTGGAAATGGAAGCCCAAGAACAGCTCGATGTTGAATCTGCTCGAAAAGAACTTGAACAAATGGCATGGCCTGAGCCAGAAACAGTTACCAAAGGCGTGACGTTGTTGAATGATGCTGAATCACATGAAGAACGTTTTACTCGTTTGTCGCAAAATCAAGAATCCGAACTCATTGAATCTTCACTTGGGACTGGTGAAACGACACTCACATATGCCGAAAAAGGTGGCTGGACCTATGCGCGTTCAATTCAACAAGCAATGGTAGATATCGCTACGCGTCATGGCGATGATTGTATTTTTATTGGTGAAGACATGGAAGTTGCTGGTGCCTTTGGAATGAATATGGCTTTGAAAAACGCAGGTCATTCAGAAAAGCTTCTGGATATGCCCTTGTGTGAAGCAGCGATTGTTCACACTGGTGTGGGAGCAGCCCTTTCAGGTATGCGTCCGATGGTCGAGATACAATTTGGTGGATTCGCAGCGCTTGGATTCAATGCATTAGTCAACAATGCAGCCATGCTTCGATGGCGCTGGGGTGCTGATTGTCCAATGACCATCCGTATTCCTCTCGGAGGCCGTACACGCTCTGGCCCCTTCCATGCGAACATGATTGAATCTTGGTTTGCGAATGACCCCGGGTTGGTTGTTGTTGCTGCAGGAACCCCCCAAGATGCCTATGACCTCCTTATGGAAGGTGCTGAACTGAATGATCCCGTATTGTTCTTGGAACACATCGGCTTGTATGGTCTGCGTGGTGGACTCACTGGCTGGGGTCAAAATATCAATCAAGTGGTCGACACGGAAACGGTTAAGCAAGCCATTGCTAAAGGTGAGAGATACAAACTCGGTAAAGCCGCAGTCGTCCGTGGTGGCCGTGATGTGACGTTGGTCACCTGGGGTTCGATGCTTCATGTTGCTCAACAAGCTGCAGAACATCTTGCTTCTGAAGATGTTGAAGTCGAAATCGTCGACTTGCGAACACTCCTTCCATTCGATGCACAAACATGCATTGATTCCGTTCAAAGAACCGGTCGTTTGGTTGTTCTTCAAGAAGGGCAATGGTGTGGTGGGTTGGGGCACAGTATTCAAAGCAGAATCTTGGAATCATGCTTCTATTCACTTGAAGCAGCCCCTCTTGTTATCGGTGCTTTGGATACGCCAGTTCCATTCTCTCCACCTCTCGAAAATTTCACCATACCTTCTCTCGAACATGTCATCAAAGTATTACGTTTGACGGTTCAGTCTTGAGATTCGACGTCGTCATCTCCAAGCTTCATACGGACAAAGACCTCGGCTGCAATCAATGCACCAATGACTGTGGTAAAACTATAGAATAAGATGCTAGAAGCCTCTCCGGCAAAAATATTCGGGCCAAATGTCCGAGCAGGGTTCATTGAGGCACCTGTTAAAGGTCCAAACATAAAGGCCAGCAAAGCAACCACGAAACCAACAAAAAAGGCAATAGAAACATGAGTCTGAGAACGTAGAACAATCCAATATATGCTTGCCATCAGTGAAAAGGTAATGAATACTTCAATCAATCCACCCATAGAAATTGAAACGTCAGCGGCCCTTTTGGTTGGTCCAACACCCTGAAGCAAAAAAGCAGCAACGCTCCCTCCACTTAATTGTGCAATGAGGTAGGTGAGTACTGCCTTTTTCTCGAGGTGTCCAGTCCGAAAAAAAGCAAGTGAAACGGCTGGATTAATGTGCGCTCCACTGATTGGCTGAAAAATCAAGATCGCCACTGTAACTGCAATCCCAAAAGAGAGTGAAACAACAGCATGGGATGCACCCAAAGCAATACTGCCACAGCCAACGCCAACCATGAGTGCTGTGCCGAAAAATTCAGCCAACCCCCTTCGCCACATGTCTACCGCTTCAGCCTTTATGTTATGTTCTTTACCAAACCTGTTCTCTACAAGAATCGCAAGGCAAGCGTGAAGAAGTAAAGACTGTTGGGAGACAACATGGGGTCGGAGGATAAAGTAATGGGAATCCCCCAACTTATTCATTTCCAAACGATGATTACCACTGGAGCGTTATTCCTGGGAATCATTGGTGTTAGTTTTTTATCGGACTCTACGGATATGGGTAGCAGTATTCTCATCACATTAGTTATCGCTTGTTTAGCGCTTGGTTTGCTGGTTTTCTCTGCTGACTTTTTCATTGAAGGAGCGAAAGGATTAGCTCGCAGAGGAGGTTTGCCTGAAGTGGTCATCGGGTTGACAATTGTCTCGATTGGAACTTCGTTACCTGAAATCTTAGTGACGACGACGGCAGCCGCTGATGTTGCTTCATCTCCCGGAGTTGCTGATTTTGCAATCGGTGGGATCCTTGGTTCGGTCTTTGTACAAATCACTCTCATCTTGGGAATTGTCGTGGTCAATAAAGGATTCAAAATCCGAGAATCATGGTTGAAGCGTGATGGTCTCATCATGCTGTTATCCGTTTTGATTCTCACCTTTTTCCTGCTTACAGAACGGACCTTACAACGTTGGGAGTCTGGAATCCTTGTTCTCTTGTATGTTATTTACATCGTATGGCTCCTGATGCATCGCAAAGTGATACAAATGGAAGAAGACGAAAATCAAGAAGAAGTCGAAGTTCGTGGCTCTACTTGGAGTACTGCAGCCTACACCATCATGGTCATCGGAGGTCTTGCTTTCGCATTATTTGCCGCTCACCATCTGGTCGAATACGCAAGTCTAATTGCGATAAAATTGAATGTACCTCACGCTATCGTCGGAACAACTGTTTCAGGAATTGGGACCTCTTTACCTGAGTTAACCATTGCTTTGATGGCAGCAAAGAAAAGCCAAGGTGTTGCGATTGGTACGCTTATTGGGTCCAATATTACCGACCCACTGCTTTCCATTGGTTTGGCAGGTTTAGTCCATCCTCTTGCCATAAGCCCTGATGGATTCGAATTGATTGTCTACATCATTATCCCGTTCACCATCGTTGGATGTATGTCTGCTTTATTGTTGATGCGAACTTCTTATGAGATCAAAAAATGGGAAGGCTACACATTGATTCTCATGTATATCTTGTTCATAATTACTCTTGAGGCATACAACCGTAATTGGATAGCCTTCTGAAAACAATGAAGACATAAGGGGCGACTTCTTCGCCTTCTTCATGGTGAACTTCCAACTCGACGAAATGCAAGAGATGTTGAAAGAACTTGCGCACGAATTCGCAGTCGATGAAATCCGTCCAAATGCTGAGCATTGGGATACTGAATCGATTTACCCAAAAGAAGCCATTCAAGCTGCTCACGAAATAGGATTGCTTAATCTCCATATTCCGGAAGATTATGGCGGTCCAGGCTTAGGTTCAGTTGAAGAAGTCCTTGTCAATGAAGAACTTGCATGGGGAGACCCTGGTTTTGCAACTGCTGCGTATGCCACTTCGCTTGCATGTGCGCCAATCATTACCGGTGCTACCGAAGAACAGAAGCAGAAATGGCTTCGAATGGTGGCAGAAGACGGGGCTTTAGCGTCCTATGCAGTAACTGAGCCTGGTGCAGGTTCTGATGTTGCTGCGTGCAAAACCAGTGCAATTCGCGACGGTGACGACTACATCATCAACGGTTCTAAAATGTGGATTACAGGCGCAGGATATGCCGATTTCTTCTTCGTACTCGCTAAGACCGATGTCGATGCTGGATACAAAGGCATGTCAGGCTTCATCGTTGAGAAAGATGCTGAAGGTTTCTCGCTTGGAAAGAAAGAAATTAACATGGGACAGCGTTGTTCAGATACTCGTTCCATTCAGTTCGATGATGTTCGCGTCCCAGCAGATCAATTGATTGGCGGTTCCGAATCTGGTGGCTGGATGAACGCCATGAAGGCTTTTGACATGAGCCGTCCAAACATTGCAGCCCACGCCACTGGCTTGTCCCGTGCTGCTTACGAGCATGCACTGCAATATTCCGGTGAACGGTCGACTTTTGGTAAACCTCTTCACCGTCATCAAGCCATCCAATTCATGCTGGCAGATATGAAAACAAAAATCGAAGCCTCTCGTTTATTGACTTGGAGGTCTGCTGCAGATTCGGATGCAGGACTTCCAAACACTGAATCGGCCGCTCATGCGAAACGGTTCGCAGCAGATACTGCTATGGAAGTTTCCACTGATGCCGTACAAGTCTATGGCGGATACGGATATTCCGAAGAATACCCAGTTGCTCGTCTTATGCGAGCAGCAAAAGTGATGCAGATTTATGAAGGGTCTTCACAAGTTCAAAGAATGATTATCGGTCGTGAAATTACCAAAGACCTTTGATTACTTGTCATCCAATTTATCGGATATGAGTTCCCAGAAATTGATTAACTCTTGTTGCTCAGTCTCTCTTTTTTCTGTAGCTGCTTCCTGTTCTTGCTGTGCCTGTTCAAGACCACGCATCTCTTCTTCCCAAACTTGCTGCCGGTGTAGCATCTCATCGGTTGAAACTTCCAATTCGTCTCTTTCAAATGCTCCATACATATCCATTTCCTCATTCTCATTCATGTCTATATCCTCATCGTCTTCCGGTCCGGGGAATTCCCAATCATCTTCATCCATCATTGCTTGAGTGACGATCATTGTATCTTGAAAGATGAGTATTTCCTTCAACATTTCACGCGTGCATATGAGGAATTGTGCCAGCATAGGGATTTGTAGAGCTGTTTTGATGTCGTTGTAAAGTGCCAGTACCAAAGAAACGATTCGATCACCAATAGGTAAATTTTGATTTTGGGGATGGAGGCACAGATTCACAGAATATCGATTTTCATAGACGACATCGTTTTGCCAACGTCCGGCAGTCACTGAAAGCGACCATTGATGTATGGCCCCAAAGAGTTCAGGGTTCATTCCTCCTTGAAAATTCGATTCGATTTGGTACCATCGATGAGATTCACCTTGTACACGAACCTTGATCGATTCATTGGTCAACATGAATATTTCAACATTCGATGTGTCGTTTGCAACAGACTGCAACATCTCAAGTGAACGTAGTTCAGGTTCAGACATTCGGTATTTTCCTTTCGACATACACATCGAACATTTCGAGTCTATATCAAGAGCAAAGAACAAAACCCTCGGGCCTCGAATTTGGAATATGGCCAAGGCTTGTCCTGCAGTTATACTCGCCGCAGGGGCCAGTCAACGGCTTGGTCAACCGAAATCATTGGTCACTGTAGGGGATACAACATTGGTGGGCCTTGCCTATCAAAAGTTAGTCAAAGCAGGGTGTTCACCCATCCTGATTGTCACCCGGAGTGAACTTTCAATTCCAATTATGCAAGCAACCATCGGTTCGACCGTCATTGTAAATCAGACACCCGAAGAAGGGCGAACGGGGAGTATTCAATGTGGAATATTATCGCTCGCTGGAGATAAAGGACGAATGCCAAGGCAAGTCATTATTGCCCCTGTTGACCGACCTGGATGGTCCATTGAACATGTCAAATCTTTGCTTTTACAGGAACGAAGTTCGACACTTGCGTCCAATGGGCGGAGGGGTCATCCCTTACTTTTGGATGCAGATGCGATACAATCGGTCCTCGCAGCGCCTGCTCAGTCACCTTTACGTGAGTTAGTATCTTTTGCTGAAGTGATTGTAGATGCTCCTCATCTTGGTCTGAATATCGATCATCCCGACGATTTAATTTTACTCAAACAACATGAATTATCCTTGCTCGACATGGCCTGAAACCTGTAGGGAAAAGGGTATGTGTCACTGCTTCAACCGGTAAACATGACAGCGACGGTGATGGCTTGGTCCCTCTCTCGTCTTGCTGCAGGTCAACGCGTGGTTCTTGCCAGTGTTGTTGAAACAGCGGGCAGCGTACCGGGTAAAGTCGGTGCCCGTTTGGCAATGTCCTCTGATGAACAATGGGTTGGGACTGTGGGCGGTGCAGGATTAGAACTGAAAGTCCTTCAACGATGCAAAGAGCATCTTCAAACACAACACCGACCTTTTGGAGAAGTTGTAAGGTACGGGTTAAACAAAGGTGCGAAGGGCTATGAAGTAACACCGCTTGATTCACTTTGCGGCGGTCAAGTTACGCTTGCAATTGAGGTGATGATTCCAATGCCACATGTATTGTTGATGGGTGGTGGTCATTGCGGTCAAGCAATTGCAAAGTCGTTAGATGCATTAGGCTGGCAACATTCAATTCAGGACACTCGAACAGAATTTTCGAATGAGAGAATGTATCCGAATGCACAACAACGTTCCTCTGTTTCAGTCGACGCATTTCTTCAAGCCGAAACGCTCGAGAGTCTTCGTCGGTTTTCAGATATTTTGCTTCTTGGCCATGACTGGTCAGAAGACCAAGAGCGATTGTTAGGACTCCTCCACCGCTTCCATAATGGAAAAGCCATCCCAGATGGCCAACAAGGTCCTCGGATTGGTGTGATTGGTAGTCGTTCAAAATGGCAGGCTTTTGAGAAAATATGTCGTGAACAAGGCATAGAACAATCAATCCTTGATGCAGTGGTCTGCCCAATTGGTTTGAACATCGGCGCAGAATCCCCTGAAGAAATTGCTGTAGCAGTTGTTGCCCAAATTATGGCTTCGTTCAAGGGCGCCGATGCTGATGCACCGACTTGGCGAACTTAATTCACTTTTGAGCAAATATCCGCTCTCTAAAATAACGAAGTTCTTCGATTGATTCAAGAATATCATCCAGTGCAAGGTGGGCCCCTTTCTTTTCGTACCGACCGGCTTCAGGATACCATCTTCGAGCTAATTCTTTGATTGTTGAAACATCGATCATCCGGTAATGTAGATGGTCGACAAGGAGTGGCATTTCCTTCTCCATGAATTTCTTATCATTCCAAATGCTGTTTCCACAGAGAGGTGCAACGCCCTGTGGCACCCATTCCTTGAGAAATGCCAATGTTTCTGCCTCTGCTTGTTCGCAAGACACGCTCTCAGTCCGGACACGTTCAACCAATCCACTTTCATGATGGTGCGTCGTATTCCATTCATCCATTCCTGCCAAGAGTTCTTCCGATACTGAAACAGCCAGATTCGGTCCAGTTGCAAGAATATTGAGTTCTCCATCGGTTACAACCGTTGCAATTTCAATGATGGATTCTTTTTCAATATCCAGTCCAGTCATTTCAAGGTCAATCCAAACCAAGCGTTCGTCGCTTTCACCCATGATTTCGCCAACAGGTCGGGGTTTTTGAATTGGGCGTAGGGTTATGAAGTTCTCATTGGAGGGCTCGTCATGGCGGAAGAGACAGTACTGGTGGCCTCAGAAGTCTCTCTCGAGCCTCAACCTTTGATGGAACCCAAAACACTCATCGCTGTGAGTGTCCTTACCTTTTTACTTATTTTCTCCTTTTTTGCCCTTGCACTAACGGGGGATTCATCGCCTTCTTTAGCGCCTCAAGAAACGATTGAGAATGATGGTTGGCGAGCCTTTTCCGTTGTTGCTCCAGTCGATACAGGAATCAACGTTTACCACGATCATTTCCGAACCAATGAAACATACCCTTCTTGGCTCTTAGACGGCCTCGGCGTGAACAAAGTATGTGATTTGACCTTCGAGGGAAGTTGGCAAGAACGGTATGATGCCGATAGAGAATCATGTTGGGACACTTTAGTTGCAAGCGACATCGTCTCTTTCCCAGGAACGAAAATCATTGGTACTTCTCCTGATGGCGATAGCGAGATATTAATTTTAGATGACCCAAGTGACGGTCACGGCTCGGCAGTCACCGGTTCAGTTTTGAATGCCAACCCGCAAGCAGTCATTTTCTTTGTCGAAGGATTCAGCACTGAAGCGGTACTTGCTGCAGCGAATCAGCCTCTGGTCGATGTTATTTCGACCTCATTTGGCGCACCGGGTTCAGTACCAGTCTCTGGAATCGAGCGAGGGACTGAAGTTGCGGTTGTTGAACAAGGAAAGATGCATACTGGGGCTGCAGATAACAGTCCTTCTCCCGCCATTCAAGATTCAACTGCCGGGCCTCCTTGGTCCATAGGTATCGCAGGATATGCCGAAGAAGGCGACGACCAAAAGGAAATAATGTCGGGTTCATATCCTGATATCTCTGCAGATTGGACACAGAACCTACCAAACCATGACGATATCGATGGGTACCATGAAACGTCTGGAACTTCCTTTGCTACACCTCGTACAGCAGGAATTCTTTCTTTTGTCTTAGAATCCCTACGCTTTGAGTTCAATGATGATGGCGCTGGAGCCTCTCCTGAATCCCGTCAAGGCATGTTAGTGGACGGAACTGATGCAGATGGTAACCCTTTCATCGTTTCAAACGCTGATGTCCGTGAAGCACTCAACCGGTCTGCATGGTATCCGGATGTTGGATGGGACCCCACTTCGGGAACAATGCCGATCTCACCAGTTGCTCCTTGCACACAAACCGGTTGGGGTTTGGTTAATCTTTCAAATATTGAGCCTATGATTGCACATCTTAACCAATCTGCAGACCTCTCTGAAAGACCCGGTGATGTCGTAGCATGCATGAATGCGAATCAAGACATGCGTGAAGCATATTGGAATGCTTACCCCTCAGCTCCAGTTCTACCTGATGAACTGTTTGTTACAGGTTCTCAAGGTGCTGAGCGTCGATTTGCTTGATTACGCTGCAACCCAATCAATCACAATTTGACCGTTTAAATTGAAACCAATCACCGGTTTGTACCCTTCGTGTGGTGTTGTGTCAATTGATCTGAGAATGTCTTCCAATTTCCCAGGAGGGAAGCGGATATCAAATCCTTGTGATGTTTCAACAGTGGCTAGTAATGGAATAACAATCTCCTCCTCATGCACTACGAGTTCTTTTTCAGATTGTTTGGTAACGGGTTCAGGGATTCCTTTGAATTCTTCTTCAACCACTTCCGGAGTTTCTTCGGTCAGTTCTTCCACGACTTCCACGACCTCTGCTTCCACTTTGATCTTTTTCTGTCCCTTCTCTAAGAGAGAGGCTTGCTGAACGTTTGGTGCGGGACTTTGTGCAGGAACTTGTTCCATTTCGTAGACGACATCATCATCTTCTAATCGTTGCATGGTAAGGAATCCCCATCCAAGTGCGATTAACCCGACGCCAACAAATGAAAGCGCTTGCATAGTATCGCTCTCAACTTCGACACTGAATGCAACAAAGGAAAGAATTGAACCATAGCCTCCGAAGATACGTCTCCATCGAGCCTCATACTCGGGGGCATAGCCTTGAATTCCAACCGCAACCAGAACAACAGTCGTAAGAATCCAAGCCAAAGACCATTGGTCTATTTGGCCAAACACAAAGAAGATTCCAGCAAGTGCACTGAGCACACCTGCCATTCCTAAGCGATCAAGGAAATCTAGGAATTCATTATCATCTTCCCATTCAAAGAATTCAAGTTCGTACATTCGCTCATTCTGTAAAGAAAACCAAGAGATACTTAGTCCTTCAAGTATGAGGAAAATCCCAATTGGTATGCCGATATCAATCGCATCAACTTCCAGTTGGATGATGAGATTTGCTAATGCCACCGCATGTATTGCTGGAACAAAGAACAAAGCGTTTGAGTAGCCCTTTACGAGAATATCTCGTGTCAGCAGTATTGCTCCAACCAATGTTCCAATGCCAAGTAATGCATCGAAACTCAAAATAAACGAGACATAGGTTAGAATGTAAAGAGCATTGAGAATTTCCTCTTTCTTTTCTGGCGAAATCTCTTTTCCAATTTCAGTTGATGAATATTTGAACAGTAGATCTTTATTGTCCATGATGACAAAGGTGAGTGCAGAACAAGCTGTAAGCAGTACACTCCAAGAGAATGCAAGTTGAACTGTATCGAACGTATCTTCAACGCCCATGCCAATGAGGAGGCTGATTGCCAATCCTAGATGGAGGACAGGAATCGTTTCGACATTGCCTGATGTCCATGAATTGATAATGAGGTACGCACACATGATTGCTGGAATCCAACCAACGCTTGAAGTTGCAGCAAGCACGCCGACAAGAGCCCATCCCCATACACCATACCAAGGTAACATCTCGCGTCCATTTTCACTTTGTTTGACGAATTTATTATCCATGATGAGGACATACGTCATTTGCAAAGTGATGAGAATACCACCCAGTCGAGTAAGAGAAAGTAACCCGAATTCGGCAAAGTCATAGTTTGTAGAATCGATTGCTTCGATAAGAACTCTCGAGATTCCAGCTGATTCCAGCCAATGGTCATTGAGTAAGAAGAATGCAATCGGGGAAAGCATCAATGGCCAGATGTGGCGATGTTGAACGCATCGAACAGTGACCAATCCAATCATGGAAATTAACAATAATCCACCGGAGTTGTCAAGGCAAGCCAAACCTACGAGTCCAAGCATTGCCCATGCATCAGCATTCACGGAAAGATGGTCATCATCTATGCCGCGTTTGGTGATGAGCCAATTGACATAAAGCGGGGCGCTCAAAAGTATGACATCGAGAAGAATTGC
>CAJJCQ010000014.1 GCA_905182725.1 uncultured Candidatus Poseidoniales archaeon | reverse complement strand
TGATGGAGATTGCAGCATAGGCGGTTAATGCTGCAAAAAAGATGGTGGTTCCGAACATGATGCCAATTTTCTGCATTGTTCCTTCATAGGACATTGTCTCATACCCATCGATGTTGTTCCAAAATTGGTTTGAGAGGACAGGGTTACTTGAACGATAGACCATGGCAATCAATCTTTGGACATCGGGGTCCTTTGTCAAACTTGTGATGTTCAAGCATGCTCATTGACCTGTTCTTGATAGTACTCACCCAATTGTTCAATCGACCATCCTTGGTCGAGGTACGATTGAATTGTCTCCTCAGGCCACCCTGGGCAATGTGCAAGATCTTCGGGAGACAGTCCCGATGATTTTGGTGGCGCTCCACTTCCATCGAGAACAGGCATATCCCAATTACCAGCATCGACTTTCGTTCCAGCAAGCGCATCGAGGTTCTGACTTTCAAGCGTAATCAAATCCTTGACTTCTTCACCTTCACTTTCGATGTTTCTCAAGATGAGGAAGGCTCCAGCAGCTAAGAGAATGGCACCCAACATGAAGAAGAACATCATGTCGGTTCCGAAACTCGAACTGCTATCTGCACTCGGTGTCGTGTTGCTGTTTCTCTGTTCAGTCGAACAGCCATTACCATCAACTGGGATATTGGCAAGAGTATTTGGACAGAGGTCATCACGATTGATGACCATATCTGCATCATCATCCAACATGCTGTTGTCCACAGTTGTTTGATTCTCTTCAAGAAGAATGCCACCAAGGTCACATCCAAGAACTTCAGATTCATTGACACCATCACCATCGGCATCAGCAAGTGTCAAAGCATCCCTCGGAGATACATCTTCAACTGCAGGGTCCAGAGCAGTTGATTGCGCCCAAGAAACTTCGACTGCATCCGGAATGCAATCGCCATCAGTATCGGCATTGGTTGCATGGCTGCCAAAGATATACTCGATTTTATTCAGCAATCCATCGCCATCAGCATCGTAGTCGCCTTCGAGAATATTTTGAGCGCCAAGTGTACGTGTTGTACGGTTAAGTCCATTTGCCACTTCCCAGTAATCCGGTAGTCCGTCGTTATCAGTGTCCGTTACATTGTCAGTACGAATCCAATCACGGTACCATCCAGCAAGGAAAGGAGCAGTCACTTCTGCGCTTGTGAGAATGAGTCCCATCTCACGGTTACGAGTTGTTGCAGAATCTCCCCAGTTAATCGATGAGATCAGAACATGCTCAGCGTCAACAATGACACCTTTGTTGTGCAGTTTGGATACTTCATCATCCTCACTCATGACAATTGCATTGATGTCATATCCAAGGGTCGTGTTCCATTCTTCATTGAATGTATCAATCACTTCTTGAATATCTTTGTCGAGATAAGCACCGTTCAAAATCAAACGAATACGAATGCCATTTTGAGCAGCATTTTCCAGAGCAGTAACAATTGGATTGTCGCCCCAACCCCAACTCCAATCAACATCAAGATATTGTAAAGACAGCAAAATTTCCTCATCTGCTTGTTCAATCATCCAAACTAATCCATCGATACAGGTGTCTGGGCACGTGATAAGGCGACCAGATACATCGGTTGTAATCGGTTCTGCCGTCGTTCCATTGACAAGAGATCTGAGTGAATCCATTGACCAATCAGTTGGAGCAGAGCCTGGAATAATTTGAGTGATGTAGGTTCGACTGGAAGACTCATCATAGGTGATCTGAGTCAGTACCTCTTGAGCAAGGTCCGTGTTATGGATAATCACACCCCATTCGGAATTCCCACGTTCGTCGGGTGCTGGCTGTGAGGAACTCTTCCAATTGCCTGAACCAATCCAAACACTTTCGTTATCACGTACAGCGACTTTACTGTGGAGATATGTGTAGGGTTCATCATTTTGTCCACCAAACCAGAAGGTATCAATTCCAGCAGTTGCAAGTATATTTGCCGTACCGATCTGATTGTTCTTGTCGTAGTTATTCCACCAATATTCTGCATAGTTGAGAACAACGGTTACTTCTACGCCTCGATTATGAGCCTCTATCAGTGCTTGAACTAAATTTGGCTGTTCGATTTGGTACAGGTGAACGTGCAATGATTCATTGGCATTGTCGATCCATGCGACCAAGTCAACCAGACCATCTTGTGGACCAATTAACGGTGTGACGGTACTCGTGCCCGAAAACAGAGTTGGTCCGCAGAAGGTACTTGCTCCGAGTCGACCCCAACGGTGTTGCCAATCCAAAACCACATCGGTATCAGGCAAATTGCCACAACCATCGCCTCGATGGTAGACAAGTAAGGAGAGGCTTGTGACAGGTTCGACTAAACTAATGCCACTCCAACCTTCAACATCGACCGGTCCATTGCCGTAGACAACAGTGTCTGCAAGAATACCTGCAGGCGTGGTAACCTGAAGCGCAGCACCTGAATTTGGAAGTGATAAACCGGAAGTGAGTAGAGCAGAATCAAAGCCGACAATTGTTCCATCTTCGTAAACAGATAGACCGCTTGGGTCTGATGCAAGAATTACCGAGCCGTTGGCAGGAATGTTGATTGCACCAAAGGAGTAATCTGTTGCTTCGTTTGCTGAATTAATCAGTGTAAAGACCCAACCGCTCATGTAAGCAAGGTTGTCCCCTGTGTTGGTGATTTCAATGAACTCTGTGTTGCCAGAAATGGAAGTTGAGCCTTCAGGCATAAATCGGCTGATGACAATATCTTGTGCATCAGTGACGTGGCTTGCATTTGGTTCTTCATAGCCTGGTGTTGGCCAAAGAAGTAACTGCCATCCATCTTGTTCGGTTTCGCCTGGTCCCATCGTTTTACAATCACTCACAATGTTCCAGAGTGCTAATTGAACTGGGGTTCCATCAGGGTCAGAGAGCTGTAATTGGTCTCCCAAACCTGAGATGACATTCTTCTCCATGAGGAGAACAGCACGCTCTTGAGGAGCGAGCATCATCGAATCATCGCTGTGATTCCACATCGAAGTTGTTCTGAAAAAGCGCCGGTCCCCATCATTTGCATCGATTCTCCAGCGGCTCAGATTAAGGTCGGTTGTACCGTTGTTCATGACTTCAATCCAATCTTCCACTGGGTCAACTGAATCATCATTGCAATATGCCAAGATCTCAGTGATGACCAAATCATGAGAGCCTGCATACATAGGCCAAACAGGATTGCGTTCACCAGGAGTCATCCAAGCAGATTGAATCCAGTCGCTGTTGCTTGAAGCAGCAGTTCCAAGTGGTCCAGCGCCTGCATGGGTACTGTTTGGAGCGATCAAAGATTCACCTTCGACTGTTGAGGTCCAAGCGATACTGTCAACCATCTCTCCGTTCCCATCAATAAGTGAGATGGAATCAGGTGTCGTGTGCTTGAGGTAGAAACTCGTCGTGCCATTCAAGGCAATCAATGCGACTTCACCAGGTTGAATCATGGAGGTCGATTGCAGAGGCATGTTGAATTGGTGAAGGGTGAGGGAACGACCATTGGCTTGCAATTTCCATCCTCCAACATCCAATGCTGTGGAACCATTATTGTACACTTCAAGCCATTCGCCGAGTGGCCATTGTTGCGAATCACTACCAACAGCATCCGGGAAAACTTCGGTGAAAATTACTAGGCCAGTTGCCGGAGATTCACCAAGTTCTGGGTAGCCAGGTGTCATTCCATTCGAAGGAACCCATGGGTCAGCAGCAACTTCAGCAGGAACCAGTGAGACATCTTGACCGTAATTCGTGGTGTACCAAGCAGAGTCAACAATCATTCCTGTAGAATCACGCAGCATGAGTTGATTGTAGTAATCCCATAATTCTGTGTCTGCGTTAAACTGAACCAGTCGGCGACCTTCAGCATCGATTGAAGTCGAACCTTGAGTTTGGTTGAATACAAGTGAACCGGGGTCCAAAAACGTGATGTTGCCCATGCCATCAATGATTGACCAACCCGACAAATTCACTGTGGAGGTGCCAGTGTTGAGCAGTTCAATCCACTCACCGTTTGGGAACGCAGCACCATCAGCACTGCTGTTGGTTAATAATTCAGCAAATTCAATCGGCGATGGGGTTGAAGCAATCAGCGCGAAATTCAATGGATTGGTTGCATTTGGAGTTGGGTATGCAGCATAGGCCCAATATTGTGATGATGTACTTGCGACGAGCGAGAATCCAGCTTCAGTATCGGTCCAGGTAATTTGCTGGGCTTTGGATCCGTTTGGCCAAAGCAATGACAATGTTTCCACACCGTTGTTCAAGACTCCAGAATTCCCGGAACCGTTGACTGCGATGATTCGTGTATCACCAGGAGCGATGATGGTCGAGTTTGAATCATTGGTAAATCCGACAAGATGGTTAGCGTCAAAGTCAAGAGCATTTCCTGCAGCATCTTCGAGTGACCATCCTGTCAAGTCCATCGAGGTCATTCCTGAATTGTAAATTTCAATCCATTCGCCACCCGGCCATGTTGCGTTATCGTTCGACGGCCATGGATTCGACATCACTTCATTAATGACTAAATCAGATGGATATACGGTTGGACCGCCAGTTGAGCCACCAGAATTGATCGCACCTGGTGTCGGTCCATTGGTAGCAACCCAATCACCAGTGGCACTGATACTGTCTTGTTCGAGACTTGTACCTGAAGGGGCAGAGGAAGAAAAGGTCCATGTTGCTTGATCTAATTGAACGCCAGTAGAATTAAACAACGAAATGATGTCATTGGTATTGGCAAGGTAGAAGATTGAACTCGGCAATCCATTCCGTGCGATGACCATGTATTCATCGGGTTCAATTTCCCAACTGGTTGCATCTGCTGAATCAAAGTTCACAATAGAGGTAGAGTTCATACTCAGCACTTTGGATGCCTTATTGGTCAGGTACCAATCTCGAACATCGACCGTTGTGTTACCCGAGTTGTGAATTTCTATCCACTCGCCACCGGTCCAACTTGCATTATCGTAGCCGTTTGGATTCGGAAGAGCTTCATTGAGACAAATATCACCAGTACAAACCAATGAACGACTGGAAGTGGATGACGCATCAGATGCATCTCCTAGAGATGAAATCCCAAAAGGAACCGTTGTTGAAAGTACCATGAGTACTGCGAGGCTGAGGGAGCGAAGAACGGCATTCATAGGGTTCACCAACATGCAATGGATTCGGACTAAGGGCATATCACTTTCCCTTTGCCTTTCCGAAGAACGGGTTTGCTCGGTTCACAGGAATCCTGCGTTATCGACTAAGTTCTCAAAGAGGAGATAGGTAATTGGTACCAAGATGACTCCCATTGCGTGACTACGGCGAATGCCGAGTCGTGGAGGCAAAAGTCCCAACATTGTTCCAACAATAAGGACAGCCAATCCGATGAACCCAGTACTGACGAACACCAGTGCTGCGACGAAAAGAATAACGCTCATGATCATTTGTTGGAGTGGGATTGCAGCGTGAAGTCGTAACATACCCATTCCGACGTATCGCATAATCGGCATAGCCATGAGACCTGCAGCCAGGGTAATGGCCAACAAACGAATGAAATCAGCCGTTGGTTCAAGACTGCTCCAAGTATCAACCGGATACATTGCTTTGAGTGCCAAGGTAGCACCAGAACGTGAACGGCCAATGATGTAGAGGAATCCAAGGACACATACAGTAACCGCAGTGTTGACAGCAGACAGGATGGCAATAATTTCCAAGTCCTGCTTGGTTTGAGGTCCTTCAACGCCTTCTTCTGATTCTGCCTTTGCAATTTCGAGAAGTTCATCATCTGATAATTCGGTCAGACGGCGTGTTTCCCAATCCATTCCAAAACCTTGTTTGCCTTGTATTTTGGCAACAACGTTTCGGCCACCCATGACCAGAACCGTTGCTTGCGATGCTGTCATTCCAGGAAGAACACCCATTGATGCACCCGCTACTCCGGACCAAAAGCATGGAACCAATAACGGTCGAACAGGAGGCAAATCCCAGTTTTCTTTCTGTGGGGGAAGGTGAGAAGTTGTGGCATAGATGTCAAGCAAATTGGCAATACCAAACAATCCTGCCAAACTCGGTAGTAACAGACTTGCTCCTGGCATATCGAGTGGAGAACGTGCAGGGAGTGAATGCGGGCCAATGATGGTCCATCCAAACAGTCCAGTGAGTAAGAAAAAGGCAGTTGCTGAGAAGAATCCAGCCAATCGTGAATCAGTGCCCATCAGTCCACCTGTGATGTTCTGCAACCACTTTGGCCAATCAAGCCGTGTCGTTTCGGTTGCTAATAACAGCAATGAAATCGTCAAGAGAATGAATGGCAACATGGTTCGTAAGTCTTCATACCAACCAAGTTCAGGTCCAAATGCAATTCGTGCCAAAACAATTAGCGGGAGTGAAAGAAACAAACCGAGTTGAGAGCCTCTTGCGGACCAAGCAACTCCTCGGGCAGCGTTACCAGATAACAGCATTCGATGCCCGGGTAAAAGTGACAGCGCTTGGTCGGCATCCGGCGCCCCCATCAATGCTGAAGGTATGTAATTGAGGAACGTATGTACCGTTCCTGTTGACACAATGATGCCTGCAACTGCAGAGAGCGGAATTCCTATGCCCAGCAGTGCAGGTGCTAAAGCGAGTAAAATCAATGCGACATTGTTGACGTGAAAACCAGGGATAATTCCAGTCAGTGTACCCATTCCAACACCCAAAAACAAGGCTGCAAACATCCAGCTAAGTTCGTAGAGATAAGCATCGAGCATGAGAACACCTCAGGAGTTTCCGCTGTTTGGACCGGTTCCATTCTCCATTTCTTCACGGTCGTTTATTCCATCACCGTCTGAATCAGGGGTGTTTGAATTGAAGCCAGTCGCATCTTCGAAACTGTCAGCGAGACGATCGCCATCCGTGTCCCAAGCATCTGCGTCATCAAGAGAAAAGACAAGAGCCAAATCGCTTGGGTGTTCGATTTGCCGTAGTCTTCCATTCCAGGTAAGTGATTGATTTTCGTGCAATGAATCTGTTCCAATTGCATTGAGTCGAATGTTCAGTTTGATGGATTGTTCTGAACCGGGGCGTTCAAGATACCATCCATCATCATGGAGTGCTGCTTTACCATCAATGAGCACATACTGGTTTTTGGTGTAGCCCCATTGTGTTGCACCAGCATCCCAAAGAAGAGTTTGAGGCCCTGGTGGGTCACCAACCAATTGGTAGGTGTCAACCATGAGTCGCATCATCATCTTCTGGTCGTCCCAAGAGACTGTGACATTGGCAATGAGGCCTTGGCCAGCTTCGATCCATTCGGTTCGTGTCGATGGGAAAGACATAGCCACACGGGTTTGACCAAAGGTGTAGGTTTGACTGTCGACAAAATAGCCGTCAGTATCGAGGGGCTCGAAGGAATATTGCATGAAAGTGCTAAGCGTGTATTGCTTTCCAGGGTCCTGTAACATCGATGCTGGATTTGCCGAGAGCATGGCTTGCATTGACATTGCAGACATTGGGTCAATGAGATTGGTACCATTGCCATTGTTGGCATCAATACACCACATACTTCGGTCATCGTTCCACATTAAACGACCTGTTGCTTCGTATGAAGAGCCGTTGTAGTTTTGTGGTTCTGCGTTTGTTCTGTCTTCATCAGTTGGAAGAATACACACCACGTTACCGTTTGGCCCAGAGAGGGTCCATTGGCCATTTGTAATCAATACAGTCCCAGCCATTGAAACCATACTTCCAGATTCGTAGCTCCATGTTGACTCTCCAGACCATTCGAGTTGATTGATTTGAGGCATATGGCTTCTGTCGATGAGAATGGTTGGACCTTGTGTCATGAGCGCCCATCGCAAACTCATTTCTTGGTAAACAATCATACCGGTCACTTCAATTTTGGAATCCGACTCAATCCAAACACCGGTTGCTGATTGAACGAGAAGTTGCATTTGGTGTGAAGCATCAGTGATGTAGGCTGACGTGAATGTAGCATCCGGATTTACAGCTTCACTGATGAATCCATTGACCGTTACTATTTGTCCAACATACGTTTCTGGAGATACAGCAAGGTCAGAAATCGATACTCGTTCGATATCGGGTAAATCGGATAATTCCCAATACATAGCCCCTGAACCAGTTGCTTGCATGTAAAACCGACCGTTATAATCGACGACATTACCCATCGCAGTGACATTGGTTCCGATGGGGGGAATTGTTCCCGTGGAATACCACCGTACTTGGATGACGCCCGTCTCATCTTCAATGACCAAATCGACTCGATCTTCACCATTGCCGTATCGGTCTTCGATCCAAGAGATGACTGTTCCTTCAACCAACACAACCTCATTTTTGTGCTGGACGAGGTCTTCAATGTCGACCACTTGAGGTTCACGAACCATTGCATACCAATTTAATGTAGCCACGAGGAACAGAGAAAGTGCGAACATAACCCATAATTTCTGCCCACGAGTAGCGGGATTATCATCAGTTATCTTAAGCATAATGTCCTTGAGAGGATCCGCCATGTTGTGGCTCACATACGCCCCGTGCTTAGGCATTGTCCCTCCGCCTTCCGTGGATATTCGTGCCACTTTTCAAGTTTCATGGCGTGCGGGGCCTTTTTAATGGAAAAGCAGACCGCTACATGGAGATGGCCATGCGTGACCGTGTGATTCGTGATGAAATTCACAAGGACATTTTTGTTCCTGCGAACCATGCTAAAATAATCGATACACGGGAGTTTCAACGACTTCGTTCGATCCAACAACTCTCGACATG